>JAOTWH010000198.1 GCA_029863035.1 Acidimicrobiia bacterium
CACACCCAAACGCTGTCAGCCCCCATCAACGCTCCCACCCGAACCGCGCCCCTCATGTAGTCGCTGAAGACGAGGAAAGTACCTCCGTAGGCCTTGAGACCACCATGGACCGCCATTCCGTTGACGATGGCACCCATGCCGTGCTCCCTCACCCCGAAATAGACGTTACGTCCAGTGCGATCTTCGGGGCCGAAATGCTCCGAACCGTCGATGTTGGTGTTGGTGGAGCCCGACAGATCGGCCGACCCGCCCATGAGGCCGGGCAGTTGCAGCGCCAGGTCGTTGAGCGCTTTGCCAGAAGCCGCTCTGGTAGCCACCGAATCGCCAACCGAGTATCCGAGATCGCCAACGCGGGCGGAGGCCGGGTTGTGATGCGACTCCCACAGCGTCGCTAGCCCCTGATCGGATGCGAAGGCGGCATCGCGGCGGGCCTCCCAGGCCTGTCGCGCTTGTGTTCCCTTTGCCATAGCCCCGGAGAAGAGCCCGGTGACTTCGTCCGGCACGAAGAACTCTTCATCGAGCGGCCAGCCCATCGCTTCTTTGGCTCCCCGTACCTCTTCGGGCCCAAGCGGTGCCCCATGAGCCTTGGCGCTGTCTTGCTTGGTTGGAGCCCCGTGGCCGATGTGGGTTCGGCACAGGATCAAAGACGGGCGATCCTCTTGCGCCAGAGCGGCGTCCGTCGCCTGGGCGATGGCTTGGCGGTCATGACCGTCGATCGACACTGTGTGCCAGCGGTACGAATCGAATCGCTTGGCAACATCTTCGGTGAAGGTCCACTCCGTTGGCCCGTCCAGCGAGATGAGGTTGTCGTCGAAGTAGAAGATGCAGCGGCCAAGCTCCTGGTGACCTGCGAATGAGGCTGCCTCGCTGGCGACGCCCTCCATCAGGTCGCCATCGGACACGAAGGCGAAGGTACGGTGGTCGACCAGCTCGGGACCGAACACTGCACGCAGGTGCGATTCGGCCAAGGCAAACCCGACAGCCGTGCCGAAGCCTTGACCAAGCGGGCCCGTGGTGGTCTCTATGCCAAGCTCAAGCTCTCGCTCTGGATGTCCGGCCGTTGGCGAGCCCCACTGCCGAAAGCTCTTGATGTGATCCATCGTCACCCCGAAACCCGACAGGTGGAGCAGCGAATACAGCAGCATCGAGGCGTGACCGTTCGACAGGACGAAGCGGTCGCGATCTGGCCAATGAGGTTGGGTGGGGTCGACCCTCAGGTACTTGGTCCACAGCACCACGCCGATGTCCGCCATCCCCATGGGGGCGCCTGGGTGACCGGCATTGGCCCGCTCGATGGCGTCCATCGACAAGGCCTTGATGGCGTTGACCGCCAGCTGATCATTGCTCATCGAGCGCCACCTTACGGTCACACCACAACAGCAAGGTCCCGCCTTGACTCGTTGAGGCGCCGCGGTCCGTCATCGGTGAGAACCACGATGTCCTCGATGCGCAATCCCCATTGGCCGGGTTGATAGATGCCCGGTTCAACCGAGAACGCCGCGCCCAGCCGGAGCGGTTCTTCGTTGCCCTCTACCAAGTAGGGGTGCTCGTGCACCTCGAGGCCGATGCCGTGTCCCGTGCGATGGATGAAGAGGTCCCCATATCCGCCGTCGGCGATGACGGACCGGGCCGCCCGATCCACCTCTTGGGCTGGAGTCCCGTCTTGGGCCGCCTCCACTCCGGCCTGTTGCGCCACCTGGAGAACTGCATAGGCAGAGACCACATCGGGCGGCGCCTGGCCGATACTGAACGTACGACTGGTGTCGGAGTAGTAGCCGTCCACCACACCCCCGAAGTCGACCACTATCTGATCTCCTGTGTCCATAACCCGAGCCGACGGTTCATGATGGGGTGAAGCCCCATTCGGCCCCGAAGCCACGATCGCCCCCGCAGCTCGATCGCACCCCTCCTCCACGATCATGGCCTCGACCATCGTCGCTAGATCTCGCTCGGTTCGGCCGGAGAAGCGCGTTTCGCGCAAGCGCTCCACAACACGGTCGGCGGCAGCGCCGGCGGCGGCGAGGCTGTCGATCTCGTCGGCGTCCTTGATGGCGCGCAGGGTGGCAGTCAAGGGTTCGGCAGCGATGAAGGTCGCCTGCATCAAACGGTGCTGAAGTTCCAGCAGAAACACCGACCATGTCTTGTCCCCGATGGCCAACTTCCGTTGGCCTTGCACCAGCTGAGCAACGAGGTCGACCGGGTTGTCGGTTTCATCCCACGGTTCGATGGAGAAGACCTCCGGATGCGGCTCCACTCTGGGAGCTTCGAGCCTGGGGACGACGAGGGTGGCAGCTCCGCGAGCCGGGATCACAGCCATAGTCAAACGCTCCAGCTGTGGCGCCTGGTATCCGGTGAAGTAGGGGAGGTCGGCGCCGACCGAGAGCAACATGGCATCGACGCCGGCACCCACCATCACCTCTCTGGCCCGCTGCAACCGGGCGGAGAAGCTCAACTGACGCCTGCCGCGACCTTGGCCTCGCCGGCGTGATACGAGGAGCGCACCAGGGGTCCGGATTCGGTGTGGGCGATGCCAAGGCGATCACCTTCTGCCGCGTAGGCGGCGAACTCGTCTGGGTGCACGTAGCGATGCACTGGTCGATGTCGCGCTGTGGGCCTCAGGTACTGGCCGATGGTCACCAGATCCACCCCGACCGCTCTCAGGTCGGCCAACGCCCCAATCACCTCTTCCTTCGTCTCCCCCATGCCGACGATGAGCCCTGACTTCACGATCCCGGACGGGTTGGACCACTTGGCCCGAGCCAGCAGCGCCAGAGACCTGCCGTAGTTGGCTGCGGTGCGGACGTCGCGCTGGAGGCGCAACACGGTCTCTGTGTTGTGGTTGAGCACGTCTGGCTTCTCCCCCATCACGATCTCAAGGGCGGTCCGATCTCCTTTGAAGTCCGGGATCAATACCTCGACATCACATCCCGGTACAAGGTTGCGGGTCTGGCGGATGGTCTCTGCGAAGATCTCCGCCCCACCATCGGCCAGGTCGTCGCGGTTGACCGATGTGAACACGGCATGGCGCAGCCCCATGGCAGCGACCGCTTCAGCAGCCCTGGCCGGTTCGGTCGCATCGACTTCGCCGGGGCGGCCGGTGTTGACATCGCAGAACCCACACGCCCGCGTGCACACGTCCCCCAGCAACATCAAGGTGGCGGTCCCACCACTCCAGCACTCGTAGATGTTGGGGCAACCCGCCTCCTCGCAAACGGTGTTGAGACCGCCGGAGCGCATCAGCTTCTTCAGCTCGAGGAACTCGCTGCCCATCGATGCCTTCACCTTCATCCACTCCGGACGCTGGGGTTCGCCAGGCAGCCGACCATCGATCATCACCGGCATTGTCTGGCGGCTTTCGGGAGTGAACGTCCCGGCAGCCAGCAGCCTGTCAACATCGAAGCCTTTACCTGCACCGCGGCTGAACGCAGCTTTCTGAAGGTCGACCCGGTCCGCCTCGAACTCGGCCGTGAAGTTCGCGATAACGGCATCAACGGCTTCCTCCAGGCTCACCTGCTTTCCGAGAATGGCGCTGAGCGAGGTGACGGCGCGGTCCTGGATGCCACATGGGTTTATGTGCCCGAAGTAGTCGAGGTCGGGATCGACATTGAGAGCGAAGCCGTGCATGGTGGTCATGCGCGACACCCGCACTCCGATGGCGGCCGCCTTGCCCGATGCGGTCCACACCCCGGTGAGGCCCTCCTCCGCCCA
>JAOTWH010000031.1 GCA_029863035.1 Acidimicrobiia bacterium
GTGTTCGCGGCGTCGCTTGGGATTGGGGCAGAAGACTTGTCGCAACCGATCGGAACGATGTCAGGGGGCCAGCGACGCCGGGTAGAGCTGGCAAGGGTTCTCTTTGCCCGATCGGATTACCTGCTGTTGGATGAGCCGACCAACCATCTCGACCTCGATGCCAAGGCGTGGCTAATGGATTACCTGGGCGGCTTCGCCGGAGGGCTGCTGGTGGTGAGCCACGATTTGCCGCTCCTTGACGAAGCGATCACGACGGTGCTCTCCGTCGAGGAAGGTCGGCTAGAGCACTATCGGGGCAACTACAGCCACTTCCTCGGTGAGCGCCGACGTCGCGCCGAGCAGAGGATCCGGGAGCGCCGCCACCAGGACGCCAAGATCGATCAGCTGGAAACGAACATCCGGCGCTTCAAATCGTCCTCTGAGAAGATGGCCAAGCGAGCCAGGTCGTGGGAGCACCGAGTGGAGCGGCTCAAGGGCGAGCTGGTCGACGTAGCCCGCAAGGGCCGCTCGGTGGCCGTGAAGTTCCCCCAGCCGGATTCCAGTGGGCGGATCCCCCTTAACGCCACCGGCTTGGGTAAAGCGTTCGGCGATAACGTGGTATTCGTCGATGTCGACCTGCTGGTCGAAAGAGGCGAACGCATCGTCATCATGGGCCTCAATGGCGCAGGCAAGACGACGCTGTTGAGGGTGCTGGCAGATGAAGAGACGGCCGATTTCGGCGACGTGGATCTGGGCCACAACACCTCGGTTGGTTACTACGCCCAGGAACACGAGCAGATCCAGGGCGGAAAGAAAGTCATCGACCATGTGCGGCTTGTCTCGAGCGAGCCCGACTCGGTTCTGCGGGGCGTGCTTGGTCATTTCCTGCTGGCCGACAAGATCGACCAGGACGCCGGGACCCTGTCAGGAGGAGAGAAGACCAAGCTGGCGCTGGCGATGGTGGTGCTGGGGCGCCACAACGTGCTGCTGTTGGACGAGCCAACCAACAACCTCGATCCTCAGGCGAAGGAAGCATTGCTCGACGCCCTCCACCAGTACGAAGGGACGATGGTGCTGGTCAGCCACGACACGGACTTCGTCGGGCAGCTGCGACCGGACAAGGCCATGTTGATGCCGGACGGCGAGGCTCGATACTTCGACGAGTCGATGCTGGAGCTGGTAGCCCTGGCTTAGAGCCCCCCGGAAGGTCGGGCGGGTGCTGGGTTAGAGGTACATCCCGGTGGTGGGTTCGTCGCCGGATGCGCCGAGCACGGGAATGGCCTCGATGTCGTGGAGCACCTCACGCTCGAAGTACATGAGGTCTCTCTCGAAGCGGGCCTGCTCGATCTCCTCGTCGAGATGGAGCCGCCCATCGGCAGCTTCGGCCAGCATGTCGAGGTAGTCCTTCTTGACGAGCCGAAGGCTGAGCTCCCACATGAGAAGTCCTGAGAGATACTCGACCTCTTGGTCGCTAAGTGCGGATGCCGCGTGCGGGCCGAGGTCCGGGTCGATGCCTTCGACTGGGAATGGTTTCTCGTCCATTTTGCGGGTCACTTTCTCTTGCCCAAAAACACCTTCGGCATTCATCGGACGCAAATGAAGAGGGTTGAGCGGTCTAATCGGTTCCGGCGCAGGGTGACTAGTGCGCCCCGACCGCCAATGCGTTGGTGAGATCTGCGAGACGATTGGGTACCACCCGGTAGTAGGCCCACTTACCTCGTTGCTGGCGCTCGAGGAAACCGGCTTCCGTTAGCACCTTGAGGTGATGGCTCACGGTGGGCTGCGTCAACCCAACAGGGGCAGTCAGGTCGCAAGCGCACGCCTCGCCGGATGAGGCGATGATGTTGAGCAGCATGAGCCGGGCCGGATCTGCCACGGCTTTGAGCGCTCCGGCCAGTTCTTCTGCGCCGGCAGCGTCGAGATCACCTTCGAAAAGTGGGGGGCAGCAATCTTGCATGAGTACATATTGACATACATCGATGGATATAGCAATGACACCCCGGTGATGGCCTCTGCCCGACGTGCTGCCAGCAGAGAGTCGTCCTCGGAGATGAATCGGGGCCGCCTGGCTTTGGCGGCGCTCCGCCAATCGGCACAATGCCGCCGTGGCCTCTTATCCATCCGAGTGGGAGTTCGACGTCGTCCTGCGTGACGGGGGCGTCGTCCAGGTGCGGCCAGTCAAGCCGGAGGATTCCGACGGCCTGAACGGACTGTTCGAGGCCTCCAGCACAGAGAGCCGCCGTCAGAGGTTCTTCCGCGATAGGGATGCCCTCACCCCGGAGGAGCTGGCCTACTTCTCGACCGTTGACTATCAACGGCGTATGGCCTTCGTTGCCCTCCACGAAGACGACATAATCGGAGTCGGCAGATACGACGTCCTGGACGACGAGCCAACCTCGGCCGAAGTCGCTTTTCTCGTTGCTGACGCCCATCAGGGCCGAGGCTTGGCTGCGCAGTTGCTGGCGGACCTCACTGCCTACGCCAGGCGCCACGGAGTCACCGCGTTCAAGGCTTTCGTGCTTGCCGATAACCGCGCCATGCTGCGGGTGTTCCGCAACTCGGGCTATCACCTCGAGCGAGAGGTCCACGAGGGCGTCTACACGGTTCACTTCCCCACCCTGGAGTCGGTCGAGTCCCAGGCAGCGATGTGGGAGACGGAGAAGCAGGCCATCGCCGCCTCGCTGACGCCGATCTTTTACCCCCGCTCGATCGCGGTCATCGGCGCCAGTACCACCGAGGGATCCATCGGGGCACGGCTCTTCGACAATCTCGGCGCCGCCAACTTCGTCGGACCGCTTTACCCGGTGAACCCATCAGCAACGGAGGTGGCCGGGGTGCCGGCGTATGCGTCGGTGCTCGACATCCCAGACCCGGTCGATCTGGCGTTCATCGTGGTCCCGGCCCGGTTCGTACCCCAGGTGGTTGAACAGAGTGCCGAGAAAGGAGTCAGGGGCCTGGTTGTGATCAGCGCCGGGTTCTCTGAGGTGGGCGGCGAAGGCGAGAAGGCCGAGGCCGAACTGTTGGACATGGTGCGATCGGCCGGCATGAGGATGGTCGGCCCCAACTGCATGGGAGTTCTCAACACCGACCCTGCGGTGAATCTGGACGGCCAGTTCGGCCCGCGTTTTCCGCCGCGGGGCAACGTCGCCATGTCTTCGCAGTCCGGTGCTCTTGGGATCGCCATTCTGGACTATGCCACCCAGCTCAACATCGGCATCTCGACCTTCGTTTCCGTCGGCAACAAGGCCGACGTTTCAGGTAACGACTTGTTGCTGTTCTGGGAGGACGATCCTTCGACAGATGTGATCCTGCTTTACCTCGAGTCGTTCGGCAACCCGCGCCGATTCTCCCGAATCGCTCGCCGGGTGGCGCGCCGCAAGCCCATCGTGGCTGTCAAGTCTGGGCGTACCTCGGCGGGGGCCAGGGCGGCTTCGAGCCACACCGGTTCGCTGGCATCGAGCGACACCGCGGTGAACGCTCTGTTCCACCAGGCAGGCGTTGTTCGCACCGACACTCTCGAGGAGCTGTTCGACGTAACGGCACTGTTGGCCAACCAGCCCGTACCCGGGGGCAATCGAGTGGCAGTGCTCACCAACGCCGGAGGCCCGGGGATCTTGGCGGCGGATGCACTGGAGGCCCAGGGGCTCGAAGTGGTGGAGCTGTCGGCCGAGCTACGGGCCGATCTCGGCCGGCACCTGGCTGGCGAGGCGTCCACCCGCAACCCCGTCGACATGATCGCCTCAGCCGGCGCCGACGCTTACGCGGCATGTCTCGACGCCTTGGCCGATTCGGCCGAGGTCGATTCGATCATCGTCATCTACATTCCGGCTGCACCGTCTGGTGCCGAGGATGTGGCAGCAGCGATACGAGATGCGGCGGAACGTCACCGGGGGAAGAAGACGTTCGTGGCGGTGTTCATGAGTGCCAGCGGTGTACCACCCGAGCTATCAGGGCAGAGCGCCAGGGTGCCGACCTACCTCTTCCCGGAGTCCGCTGCTCGTGCGTTGGCCAGAGCGGTGCGCTATGGCGAGTGGTTGGCACGCCCCGAAGGATCAGTAGCGACTTTCGATGACGTCGATGTTGCCCAGGCGCGGGGAGCGATCGATTCCGGCTTGGCGCGGTTGGGCCCTGACGGGGGATGGCTCGAGGCTGCAGAGACCGAAGCGGTCCTCAGATCGTTCGGAATGCAACCGGCCCGCGCCGATATCGCGGCCACGGCCGACGACGCAGTGGCCATAGGGAATGCGATCGAAGGGCCTCTCGTGATGAAGGTGCAGAGTGAGTCCGCACTTCACAAGTCCGACATCGGGGGGGTTGTGCTTGGCATCGAGGGTGAGGATGAGATCAGACAGGCCTTCGAAACCGTCAGTGGCGTGGTCGACGATGCCAGCGGCGTGCTGGTGCAAGAGTTCGTGCCAGGTGGCCACGAGATCATCCTCGGGATGACGGAGGATCCGTCTTTCGGCCCGCTGTTGTTGTTCGGGCTGGGCGGCGTCTTCGTCGAGCTGATCGGCGACGTGGCGTTCCGCATCCATCCTTTGACCGATCTGGATATCGAAGAGATGATCGCCGAGGTGCGCTCCGCTCGCCTGCTCGAGGGCTACCGAGGCGGACAGCCAGGCGACGTTGTCGCCTTGCGCCAGGCGATGGCGCGGTTGTCGCAGCTGATCGAGGAGCTGCCCGAGATCGTGGAGATGGACCTCAATCCCGTCAAGGTGCTGGAACCGGGTCAGGGGCTACGGGTGGTTGATGCCCGCATCAAGGTGCGCCGGGTAGAAGGCCCGTTTGTGCCTTCTCGCAAAGATCTGCCGGCAGTGGTGCGGCGCTAGGGCAGTTCGCGCGGGTGGTGGTGGTCAAGAATGCTGAGCGTGGTGCCGATGAATTGGTGTGAGCAAATCAGAAGCGCAAACAAGCGATTCCGCAGAAGTTTCCACAGACGAGATCTTGGTGGAACTCCCCGACGGGGACGACGACGAAGCCCCCGAGCCACTGGATCATCCCGGAGCCGACACTCTGGGAGAGCTGGATTGGGATGGTGAGGGACCGCTGAGGTGGTCTAGCCGCCCTAACGCTGCATAGACCAGATCTATTTGCCAGGCTTGGCAACCTCGGCGACCGCTCGACGCCTCGCTTCGGTGCTGTTGGCGTCGCCCTGGATCTGGAGAAGCTCCGCAGCCGTTTCGGCCGCCAGTTCCTCGGCCACGCCGTCTGCCGCGGCCAACCTTGCCTCGACACCTTCCTTGGCCAACTTGTGGGCCTCATCGACCAGCGCCTCCACCATTTCGTCTTCTGGCACCACCCGCACCACTTGGCCCTTGATGAACAGGTGGCCCTTGCCGCGACCGGCGGCGATGCCGATATCGGCTTCGCGTGCTTCACCCGGGCCGTTCACGACGCACCCCATGACCGCTACCTGCAAAGGGATGCCTTCGCCCTCGAGTCGCTCCTGGACTTCCTGAGCCACGGCGAACACATCCACTTCGGCGCGGCCGCACGAAGGACAGGCGATCAGGTCGACCTCTTTGCGCTCCCGCAGCCCGAGATACTCCAGCAGCGAGCGTCCTGCCTTGGCTTCCTCTATGGGATCGGTTGTGAGCGAGAACCGGATGGTGTCGCCGATGCCGTCCAGCAACAGCGCAGAGATTCCGGCAACGGACTTGATCAGTCCGCCGGGAGGAGGACCCGCTTCTGTGACACCAAGGTGGAGCGGGTAGTCCACCTTCTCGGAGAGGAGGCGATAGGAGGCGACCATCGAAGGAACATGGGAGTGCTTAACCGAGATCTTGATGTCCGTGAAGTCGGCCTCTTCCAGGAGTCGAACTTCCTCCAACGCCGACTCGACCAGAGCCGCAGGGACGGCCGAACCGTGCCGCGCCAAGATGTCCTTGTCGAGCGAGCCGGCGTTGACTCCGATGCGGATGGGGATGCCGCGGTCTTTGGCCTCGGCCGCCACCTCTCTGATGTGGTTGCCGTCTCGGATATTGCCCGGGTTGAGCCTCAGCCCATGCACTCCGGCTTCAAGCGCCCCAAGCGCCAGTCGATACTGGAAGTGGATGTCGGCGATGACGGGGACCGGTGAGCGAGGCACGATCTCGGCTAGTCCCTCGGCGGCCTCGACGTTGTTGCAGGTGATGCGGACGATGTCGGCCCCGGCCCCCGCCAGGGCGTACGTCTGCGCCAGAGTGGCCTCAACGTCAGCGGTCTTGGTGGTGGTCATCGATTGCACCGAGATGGGGTTGTCGCCCCCAACTGGAACCTTGCCCACCTGGATGGTTCTGGTCTTGCGGCGCTCGATCACCACGTCAAGGTAGCTGTCGGCTGGGACTGGGGAGTTGGCAAGAGAGGGCTTCCGTCTCTTTACCGCTCGATCCACACAGCCCATGATGACGTTGTGGTTCTCTTCTGGCTCGCTGCCATGGTCGTCGGGTTTGGCCTGTCACTGGCGGCGTCGCGTCGGGCTGTCCATCATGGATCAGCCCTTGCTTCCAGCATGAAAATCCCACCGTTCATCATTGGCGCCACTCTCTTCGCGGTGGGAACCGATCTGCCGGAGATCGCCAATTCGATCATCTCGTCGGCCTCTGGGCACGGTGACCTGAACATCGGCGACTCGGTTGGCTCCACCCTGGTGCAGGCAACCCTGGTTCTCGGGTTGCTTCCGCTGATAGTCGGGCCTTTTCGGGTGAAGGGACGAATCGGCGTGATCGGGGCAATGACGGTTGCCATGCTGGCTGTTGGGGCCTTTCTCGCTTCGGACGGTGCATTGTCCCGCCGGGACGCTGCCCTGTTGCTTAGTGGGTGGTTTGGCGGATCGCTGGTGGCATGGCGATACGCCCCGGCGATCGCTGAGCCCGTAATGCCCGTGCCCGCCAGGCGCCGCTCCTACAACGCTTTTGCTGCCCTGACGGCGCTGGCTCTGGTCGGTGCGGGAGCGGCGTTGGCGGTTGCTGCCTTTATCCAGATAGCCAAAGAGCTTTCGGTCTCCGAGTACGTGATCAGTTTCTTCGTCGCCTCGATCGGGACCTCGCTTCCGGAACTAGTTGTCGATGTCACAGCTCTGCGTCGTTCCGAGCGCGATCTAGCTGTTGGCGACGTGATGGGCTCGTCGTTTGTGGATGCCACCCTGTCGATCGGTATCGGGCCCTTGTTGTTCCCGACAGCCGTGACGGCATCGCAGGCCGTGCGAGGTGGCCTGTTCACAGCGGCAGCGATCGCCATAGTTGTCGTTGTATTGACCCGGGTCGCCAGGCACGACTGGAGGACCGGCCTTCTATTGATCGGCCTCTATGCAGCGTCCTACGTTGTAGTGCTGGCGCTCTAGAGCCGTCCGGGGCGGATGGTGGGACCCAGGTCTGAGCCCGAGCTGCGGCCGGTCACATCGGTCAAACGGACGGCAACCACCGCTCTTTCTTCGGTCACCGCACCCGACGCCGAGAAAGAGAGCGCGCTGTCGATGGGCTCGGAGTATTCGGCCAAGATGGCGGCGATGACTTCGCCTTGTTTGTTGGCATCTTTTATCACGTACCCGTCGCCCCAGGCGATGACGCTCTGCCAGGTGCTGTCATCGCCGGCGCCGGCCTCGACGCAAACTCGGGGATGAGCCTTCAGTCCGCTGAGGCGGCGCCCGGCCACGCTGCGGAAGCACAACTCATCGCCCAAGATCACGTACGAAGGGGAATCACGTAGGGCTCTCCGTCTGACAGCACCCCCCGGTGGGCTACGTGTTCAGTCTTCAGTATCTCGATCGCATCGTCTCGGGTGAGGTCGTTCATGGGACCCAGAACGGCCGACCGCCCTGGCCGGACTCCTCCGCCAGGGCGGTCTGCAAGGAAAACCAGGGGAGGGGACTCCCTGGCAACCTCAGCTCTGAGGGGCCGTTCTTTTGGGCCCTACTCGCTGCTCTCCAAGGTATTTCCGACATGGCAACGGCGTTAGGGCCAGAGGTCCTCAAACTGATGCATCGGATGTGGACTCGCCAAGAGCGGCTTGAGCCGCCGCCAGGCGAGCCGTGGGCACACGGTGTGGACTGGTCGATACGTAGTCCAGGCCCGCTTGATGGAAGAACCGGATCGATGCCGGATCGCCCCCGTGCTCGCCGCAAATGCCCACTTGCAAGCGGGGGTTGGCGCTCTTACCGGCCTCGGTGGCCTGCTCCACTAACGCCCCAACCCCAGCGATGTCGATGCTCTCGAAGGGGTTCGACGCGATGATCCCCTCTTCCACGTAGGTGCCCAGGAAGCTCGCCTCGGCGTCGTCGCGGCTGAGACCGAACGTCATCTGCGTGAGGTCGTTGGTTCCGAACGAGAAAAAGTCGGCCTCTTGGGCGATGTCCGCCGCGATGAGGGCCGCCCGAGGGGTTTCGATCATGGTGCCAATCAAGACCTCAGACGACCCATCGGCGGTTCCTGGCGCCATATCCATCTCTTCTTGGACGACCGCCCTCACCCGGTGCAGCTCCTCTGTCGTGCTCACCAGCGGCACCATGATCTCAAGGCGAGGCCTGCCCCCTGCCTCTCGTCGCTTGGCCACTGCTTCCAGGGCTGCCTGCGCCTGCATGCGATAGATGTCGGGAATGATGAGGCCGAGGCGCACCCCGCGTAGACCCAGCATCGGGTTGGTCTCTTCCCACTTGGCCACCGTCGCCATCATGGTCTCGATCTCGGCAACGTCCTGCCCTGCCGCAAGCGCCTCCACCCGCTTCTCTTCTAGGTCCCATCGGTCTGGCAGGAACTCGTGAAGCGGTGGATCGAGCAGGCGTACGACTACCACCATTCCGTCCATGGCCTCGAGCAGTTCCACGAAGTCCGTCACCTGGAGGGATTTGAGCTCTTCGAGAGCCGCCTTGCGCTGGGCATCCTCGGAGAGGATCACCCGACGAACGATGTCTATGCGGTCGCCCATGAACATGTGCTCGGTGCGGGCGAGGCCGATTCCCTCCGCTCCCCGTTCCCTGGCGATGGTGGCCTCGGCTCCGGTGTCGGCGTTTGCCCACACACCGAGCCGCCGATAGCGGTCGGCCCAGCCGAGCAGCAAATGAAGCTCTGGGGTCTCCGCAGGTTCCTCGAGCGGCAGATCCCCGATATAGACGGCTCCGCTGGCACCGTCGATCGTGATGATGTCGCCTTCGTCCACGGTTGCGCCTCCGACGACGAAGGTTCGGCGCTTCTCGTCCACATCGATTCCGGCCGTACCGGTAACCGCCGGTATCCCCATGCCCCGCGCCACCACCGCAGCATGACTCGTCTTTCCGCCGTGGCTTGTCAGGATCCCCTTGGATGCCGCCATGCCGAGTATGTCGTCAGGAGTGGTTTCCCACCGCACCAGGATCACATCAAGGCCTTGTTCGGTTCGTTCCACTGCGGTTTCGGCGTCGAAAACAACACTCCCTTTGGCCGCGCCGGGCGAGGCACCTACTCCGACCACTGCAGGAGCCACATCCAGCTTGGGAGAGATCCTTGGGTGAAGTAGCTGTTCGAGCGATGCCGGATCCACTCGCAAGACGGCTTCGGAGCGATCGAGCATTCCCTCCTCGACCATCTCGGTTGCCATGCGGATAGCGGCTTGCGCGGTTCGCTTTCCGATCCTGGTCTGAAGCACCCACAGCTTGTCTCGCTCGATGGTGAACTCGATGTCGCACATGTCCCGGTAGTGATTCTCGAGAGTCGACATCACCTTCACAAGCTGGGCGTGAGCGGCGGGGTGGCGCTTTCCAAGATCATCAAGGCTCAGCGTGTTGCGAATTCCAGCCACGACATCTTCGCCTTGGGCGTTGGGCAAGTAGTCGCCGTACGGGATCTTCTCGCCGGTGGCGGGGTCTCTGGTGAAGCACACGCCCGTACCTGAGTCATCTCCCAGGTCGCCAAAGACCATCATCTGAACATTGGCCGCTGTGCCAAGGTCGTTGCTTATCTGGTGCAGGCGGCGATAAGCGACGGCACGGTCGCTGTTCCACGAATCGAACACGGCATCTACGGCTTGGCGCAGTTGTGCTTCGGGATCGGCGGGGATCCTGTCGTCCGCCCGCTCGGCCACGACTGCGCGAAATGCCGATGTCACCTGTTCGAGGTCGTTGGCCGATAGCTGGGAGTCGTCGCTAACAGCGCGGTCCACTCGGATCTCGGTGAGTATGTCCTCGAATGCTTGCCCCGGAATGTGGAGTACCACCTTGCCGTAGGTCTGGATGAAGCGGCGGTAGGCATCCCACGAGAAGCGTTCGCTCCCCGACCAGCGTGACAGCGCCTCTCGCACCGAGTCGTTCATGCCCAGGTTGAGAACGGTGTCCATCATTCCCGGCATTGAATACTTGGCCCCAGATCGAACGGACACCAACAGCGGCGCTCCGACGGAACCGCTGAGGTGCCTTCCCGTCCGGGTTTCCAGGCGATGGATGCCTTCCATTATCGCTTCCCACATGCCGGGCGGGGCAGCCTCTCGAGCCAGATATCGCCGGCAGGCGGATGTCGACACGGTAAATCCTTCGGGCACCGGCAGCCCAAGATGTGTCATCTCGGCCAGGCCAGCTCCTTTGCCGCCGAGAAGGTCGCGGGCCGAGCCGTCAGCTGTGTGGAAGTCGTGGACGTACTGCATGAAGGCTCTCCACTCGTGTGCGGAGGCCATTGTCAACCGAAAACCGCAGTCAAGGCCAGGGCCAAAGGTCGCCTGCCTGGTAGCCCAGCGGCCCTATCTGGTTGGTATCTCGGCCCTGACCAATGTGCCCGACCCGACCTTGCTCGTTACCTCCACCCGGCCTCCCAGGCGTTCCGCCCTGCGGTGCATATTGCCGAGACCCATACCGGTCGCGGTGGTTTCGACATCGAATCCTGCGCCGTCGTCGCTCACAACGATCACGAGCCAGTCCCCGCGTCTGGTGGCATCCACATTGATGTGGGCAGCCGCAGCATGGCGGTTCGCGTTGCTGAGGGCCTCGCGCGCCAATTGCACCGCTTCGTTGACCATGTCGGCGGAAAGGTCTCTGAAGGAACCCGAGACCTGGACAGTGCAGGTCGCGTCCGGGTCGACAACCACGTCACATACGTGACGCAACTCGGCCTCGAGCGAGCGTGCCTCGCGCATGGGAGCCTTGATGTCGAAGATGTAGCGCCGCAGGGTTGCCATCGACTCGTCGATGCCGTTCACCGCCTCGTCCAGATGGGCGGCAAGCTCAGGTTCGGCACCGGCAGCAGCAGATTGCAGTCCCAGCCCGATGGCGAACAGGTTCTGGATTACCCCGTCGTGGATCTCGCGAGCGATCCGTTCCCGGTCCTCGACCAATGCGATGTGGCGGATGCGGCCTTGCAGCCGTGCAGTGGATACGGCAGAGCCAGCGATGAGGGCAAGAGCCTCGACCAGTTCAGCGTCATCAGAGGTGAAGCCATCCTTCTTGTCCGCGAGGTACAGATTGCCAAAAGTTTCCGCGCCCACTCTTATGGGAACCCCCAAGAAACTGGTCATGTGCGGATGTCTATCTGGGAAACCATCCGAGTCGGGATGGTCGGCGATGTTCTCCAGGCGGATGGTCTTGCCCAGTCTGGTAATCGTCCCCAGCAGTCCCTTGCCTTCGGGTAGGCGCCCGATGTCTTTGGCGAGGTCGTCTCCGATTCCCTCGTGGATGAATTCCGCCAACATTCCATGTTCACCGAGCACGCCGAGCGCTCCGTAGGGCGCTTCGGTCAGGTCCATCGCCGTCTCGATGGTGGCGCGCAGCACTGCTTTCAGATCGGGCTGTCCAGCAACGGTTGCCGCTGCTTCGATCAGCCGGGCGATATCTCCCCCGTCGAGGCGTCCATTAGGCACGGTTTCAGGCTAGTCCCGGGACTTAGGTACCTATTCAACGGGCCGAAAGCCTCGATCCGCAGTGGTTTCGCGCCGTTAGCCTTCGAAGCAGATGGCAAAGAAGTTGAAGATCGTTCTGGTCGACGACCACGAAGTGGTGCGCACCGGCGTGGCCGCCCTCATCAATGCCCACCCCGACCTCAAGGTCGTGGGCGAGGCGGGGACCATGGAAGAGGCCGTGCGCCGCGTTGGATTCGACACGCCAGACGTCGTCGTGTGCGACGTTCGGCTCCCGGACGGCAGCGGGGTCGAGGCCTGTCGCGAGATCAAAGCGCAGTGGCCAGAGATCCAGGTTCTCATGTTGACCTCGTTCGCCGACGAACAGGCCCTGTTCGCTTCGATCCTGGCCGGAGCCTCCGGCTACATCCTCAAGCAGATCAAGGGCGACGAACTGGTGGACAGCATTCGCAGGGCGGGGGCTGGCGAGTCGCTGCTCGACCCCAACCTGACCGAGAAGGTCTTCGCCCGCATCCGTGGAGAAGACACCGATGATCCACTGCTATCCCGCCTTTCGCCCCAAGAGCGCCGCATTCTCGATCACATCGCGCAGGGGGAGACGAATCGCGAGATAGCCAAAGAAATGTTCCTGGCAGAAAAGACCGTCAAGAATTATGTGTCGAACATGCTTGCCAAGCTCGGCATGAGCCGTCGCAGCGAGGCTGCCGCCTATGCAGCCCGACTCGACGCCGAGCGCGAGCAGAGGTTCCCACCTGAGAATTGGGAGTGATCATGGTGATAGTGCTTGGAGTCGATGACTCAGACAACTCAGAGATCGCAGCCAAACGGGCCGTTGCCCTTGGCGAGGCTCTTGACGCAGAGGTCCACGCGGTGCATACGGTCCACGTTGCTCCAACGGTGGTGAGTGCCCTGTCTACGGTGCCCGATTCGTTCACCGAGTTCGTGGCGGCAGAGAGAGAGGCTGTGTGGACCCGCGTCGGCCCCATTTTGGACGGCTCAACTGCCCGCGTTAAGCGGATAGACCTCGACGGTTACCCGCCCGACACGGTCGCCCAGTACGCCGACGAGGTCGAGGCAGCGATGATCGTGGTGGGAAGCCGTGGGAGAGGTGGCATCGCCTCACTTGTCCTTGGGAGTACGAGCCAAAGGTTGATCCACATCGCGAATTGCGATGTGCTGGTCGCCAGAGAGAGGAAAGCGTGAAAGTCATTGATCTGATGACCACCGAGGTCATCACCGCTCGGACATCCGAGTCGCTCAAGTCGGCCGCCCGCAAGATGGTGGACAACCGCGTCAGCGGCCTTCCGGTGTTGAGCGACGATGGCGAGCTGGTCGGACTCGTGTCAGAAGCCGACTTCCTCCGCAAAGAGCTGGAACGCGAGTCGCCTACCGGTCAGAGGCTGCTTGGCGCGCTCTTCGGCGCCGACGAGACCCACGACGAAGCGGCCACCGTCGGGGAGGTCATGGCGAGGGATCTGACCACTATCGATCCCGGGGCATCCCTTTCGGAAGCCGCCCGGGTCATGGCGAGTGAGGGCTTCAAAAGGCTTCCCGTCGTCAGCAGCGAAGGCGAACTGCTTGGCGTGTTGAGCCGGGCGGACATTGTGAGCGCGTTCACTCGCCCCGACGAGATCATCGAGGACGACGTGCGCGAGGACATCGCCAGGCACGTTCTGTTCATCGATCCCGACACGCTCGACATCAAGGTCAGCGAAGGTGTGGTCAAGTTGGCGGGTGAGCTACCGGCTCGCAGCGATGCCAGGATCCTCGAAGAGCTGACAAGGCGCCTTGACGGCGTGGTGGCGGTAGATGCCAACCTCACCTGGCTAGTGGACGACACGAGGCTGGCCACGAGTTGAGTCAGATCGCATCGGGTGACGGCACCCGACTCGCGCTGCGATCTTGGTCGGGCAGCAAGCCAACACTCGCCATGTTGCATGCCACTGGGTTCTGCAAGGAGACCTGGGGCCCCCTGATCGAAGAGCTGCGGGTCTGTGGGGTGGAAAACGAGGTCGTGGCGTGGGATCAGCGGGCCCACGGCGATTCTGGACCGATCGGAGCGATGGCCGACTGGTGGGAACTGGGCCATGACGCGGTAGCTGTCGTCGCCTCCATCGAATCTCCGATCGTCGGCATGGGCCATTCGTCGGGAGGCGCAGCTCTGGTAATGGCGGAATTGCTCCGCCCCGCCAGTTTCGACTCGCTGATACTGGTGGAGCCTGTGATATTCCCCCCTCCATACGGGCGCGACGAGGATTCGCCATTGGCGGCCGGAGCCAAGCGTCGTCGAGCAAGTTTCTCTTCTCGGGCCGAGGCTCGCCAGAACTACATCGGGAGGGGCGCTTTCGCCAATTGGGAGGAGAGGGCAGTCGATGCTTTCGTTGCGGGGTGCTTCACCACCACCGGAGACGGGATAACTCTCAAGTGCCGCCCCGAAGATGAAGCGGAGTTCTATCGGGCCGGTTCGGCCCACGGAGTATGGGATCGGCTGGGTGAAGTGAACGTGACGACCCTCATCGTTTCTGGCGAACAGGATTCGGGTGTTTTCGACGGCCTGGCTGCCCGACAGGCCGCCGAGTTCCCCGATGCCAAGGTGGCGATGGTGGCAGACGCCGGGCACTTCGTTCCCATGGAGCAGCCTGCTGCCTTGGCAGCTCTGGTGGCCGACCACCTGGTTTCGACGCAGGGTTAGTCTCGCTTCGTGCTCATCTCTAAGTCGATTGCGGACTCGCTCGCCGACCAACTCTCTGGGGCGGAGGGCGAGCTACGCGTTGTGAGCATTCCGTGCCAGGTTGAACCGATCGATCTAGTCAGGGCAGGGGCAGGGCTGTTCGATCAGGCCTGGTACTTCTCGACTCCGAATGGGCGAGATATGGCAGGTCTGGGCAGTGCCTGGCGTGCCTCCGGCTCGGGCGTCGATCGGCTGACCAAGCTGGGCTCGCAAGTGGCGAGGCTTCCAGACGGCGCTCGAGTGATGGTTGGTTTCTCGTTCGCCGCCGATGGGCCGAGCACAGATGTTTGGGGCGAGTTCGAGTCGGCCACTGCTGTTCTTCCCGTCGTCTCGGTGCGGGTGGACAGAGCTGGTCCAGTTCTCACAGTGGCCGTACCGGCCGGGTCAGACGGACAAGACGTGCTCTCCACCATCCGATCGATTCCCGGGCCGACGAGCGTCACGAGCGCCGACACCACCGGCTTCATGTTGGACAGCGATCCGTCACCGGCCGCGTGGCGCGAGCAGGTGGCCGACGCGGTTGGCTCCATCGGCAGCGGTTCGTTCTCGAAGGTGGTCCTGGCGCGTACCGTCACTGTCGAGCCGCAGGGCGCGATCAGGCCATTCGATCTGGTTGCCATGTTGCATCGATCTCAGCCGGACTCCTTCGCCTTTGGCCGCCAGCGGGGCAGTGCCACCTTCGTCGGCGCCAGCCCCGAATTGTTGGTTTCGCGTAATGGCAGCGAGGTTCGTTGCTTGCCCCTGGCGGGCTCTGCCGCACGAAGCGACGATCCCGCCGAGGACCAGCGCCTGGGCGACGGCCTATTGGCGAGCGCCAAGAACCGCTCGGAGCACGACCTGGTAGTGGAAGACATCATCCAGCGCCTCGGGCCTTTCTCCGATCAGGTTGAGTTCGCTTCGACCGTTCTGCGCAAGACCGTCGCGGTTCAACACCTGGCGACCGATATCCGGGGTCGGCTCTCTAACGCCGTCTCAGTTCTCGAGTTGGCTGACGCTCTCCATCCGACGCCCGCCGTTGGGGGGTCACCTCGCCCTGGCGCGCTCGAGTACATCGAGAAGGTGGAGGACATCGATCGCGGCTGGTACGCCGGCGGTATCGGGTGGACCGATGCCAGCGGCGATGGAGAATTCGCCGTGGCGCTGCGTTGCGCGCTGGTGCGCGATGGAGCTGCCCGCCTCTATGCCGGGGCCGGAATCATGGCCGAGTCCGATCCAGAGACCGAGTTGATGGAGACGAGGCTCAAGTTCCAGCCGCTGCTGGACCTGCTGGCTTCTCCCTAGCTAGCTGTCGTCCTTCTTCTCGAGGTCCAGCGCAGCCGAATTGATGCAGAAGCGTTGGTTGGTTGGCTGGGGTCCATCGTCGAACACATGCCCGAGGTGGCCTTCACATCTGGCGCAGCGGACCTCGGTGCGCACCATTCCCAGGCTGGCGTCTTCGATGAACTCGATGCGATCTGGATCGATCGCCTCGAAGAAGCTGGGCCACCCGCTGCCGGAGTCGTACTTGGAGTCCGAGTCGAATAGCTCCAT
>JAOTWH010000199.1 GCA_029863035.1 Acidimicrobiia bacterium
CCAGGATTCATCCCGCAGGCATTGCGCGATGGCGTTCCTTCGATATCGCAGTACCCCGTGACCGGCGGAACTCCCGAGCTGCGCCAAGCGGTCGCCTCTTACGTAGACCGGCGATTCGGAGTATCGGTGGATCCCGATACCCAGGTGTTGCCCACCTCTGGCTCCAAGGAAGCGATCTTCACTTCTCACCTTGCTTTCGTCGACGGCAAAGCCGGAGACGCGGTGGCGTTCCCGTCGCCGGGCTACCCGATATACCAACGAGGTGCGCGCTTTGCCGGGGCCAGCGCGGTGGCGGTCCCGATCGCTGCGACCGACTTCGTGATGAAAGCAGATGCGGTGCGAGGCGATCTGTGGCACAGAGCGGCCATGGTGTGGAGTTGCTCGCCTCATAACCCAACCGGCACCGTGGCCAGCCGCGACGACCTGGAGCAACTGGTGGAAAGGTCAAGGGCAACCGCCACGCTTTTCTGCTCCGATGAGTGTTACGCCGATATCTACGAAGACGAGCCTCCGGCGTCCGCCCTGCAGGTGTCCGGCCCAGACCACAACGGAGTGCTGGCGTTCCTGTCGTGCTCCAAGCGCTCCGGTATGACCGGCTACCGGATGGGTGCGGTGGTGGGAGATGCCGAGGCCATATCCGCTCTCAAGGAGCTGCGCTCTTCGATCGGTGTGGCGCCTGCTGAGTTCGTGCAAGCGGCTGGGGTGGCTGCCTGGTCGGACGACGAGCATGCCGTCCAACGGCGCCAGGTTTTCGCGCTCAAGCGAGCCGCCCTCAAGAAAGCCTTCGAGCCAGACGCGGTGGTGGGCTCTACTGCCGGCATCTACCTGTGGGTTCGGGTGCCGGACGACCTTGCCGTCACCGATCGACTCTTGCAGGAGGGCGTGGTCGTGAGCCCCGGTCGATCATTCGGGGTTGGTGGGGAGGGGTTCATTCGCTTGGCTCTGGTGCCCTCCGTGGAAGAATGTGAATCAGCAGTTGAGGTGTTGCAGCAGTGCCTACAGACCGTGAACTGATAGAGGCCGCCTACCAGGACCTGGAGCGATTGCCGGAGGCGGCCGATGCCGTCAACCAGGCCATCGCTCAACTCGATGCAGGCGAGATCCGTGTCGCCGAGAAGGTCGACGGCGAGTGGGTGGTGAACGAGTGGATAAAGGAGGCGATCTTCCTGTTCTTCCGGCTTGCCAAGTTGGAGACATGGGAGGCCGGGCCTTTCGAGTTCTACGACAAGATCCCTCCCAAGAAGGGACTGGCGGCGGCCGGGGTGAGAGTGGTGCCGCCCGGTGTGGTCCGCTACGGCGCCTTCTGCGAGCCGGGAGTGGTGGTCATGCCCGGCTACGTCAACATCGGAGCCAGGGTCGGCTCGGGCAGCATGGTCGATACTTGGGCAACGGTTGGCTCGTGCGCCCAGATCGGCCGAGATGTGCATCTATCTGGCGGCGTCGGCATCGGGGGAGTCCTCGAGCCTCCTTCGGCTCGGCCAGTCATCGTCGAAGACGGAGCGTTCATAGGCAGTCGCTCCATCCTGGTTGAGGGTGTCATCGTCGAGGCGGGCGCGGTGTTGGGGGCCAACACGACCATAAGCCCTTCGATACCGATCATCGATGTGACCGGGGACACTCCGGTGGAGCACAAGGGCCGAGTACCCGCCAACTCCATCGTGGTGACGGGATCGCGCGCCAAGGATTTCCCTGCCGGCACCTATCACCTGCGCACACCGATCATCATCGGCAAGAGAAACGAATCGACCGATCGCAAGACCTCTCTCAACCACGCGTTGCGGGTGTTCGAGGTGCCGGTATGACCATGGCCGAAACGCTCGCTGAGATCGTCAATATCCCGTCGGTGCTTGGCAGCGAGGGCAGGCTGTGCACGGCGCTCGAAGAGAGGGCGCTTGCCACCTGGGGGAGAGATGGGGTCGTTCGCATCGGCAACAGCATCGTTGCGGGACGCCGCACCGGCCGGCCCATCATCAGCCTGTACGGGCACATCGACACGGTCCCTGAGCAGGGCCAGGGTGACGCCAAGATCGTCGATGGGAGGCTCATCGGTTTGGGGTCGACCGACATGAAGTCCGGTGTCGCGGTCATGTTGCATTTGATGGAAGATTCCGACGTAACCGACGGTCCGTACGACGTCATCAGCGTGTTCTATGCCGGTGAAGAGGGCCCAGCCGACGAGAACGGACTAGGCGACGTGCTGGACGAGGCGCCATGGCTCACTGAGTCGGAGTTCGCCGTAGTCCTGGAACCAACCGACTTGGATCTGCATCTCGGCTGCCAGGGTGTCGTGAACGCCCGCGTGTTCTTCGACGGCCATGCGGCCCACAGCTCAAGACCATGGCTCGGCGAGAACGCCATCACCAAGGCCGGTGCTTTCCTCATCGAGATGCATGCTTGGGAGCACAAACCGGTCACCGTCGACGGGTTGGAGTACACCGAGGTCTTCAGCGTCACCCAGGCGAAGGGAGGAGTTGCTCGCAACATCATCCCCTCGTCGTTCGAGCTGGCGCTCAACCATCGATTCCCTCCCAACATCACCGTCGAGGAGGCGGAGGCAAGGCTGCGCGACGTGGCGGCCGCTGCCGATCGCATCGAGATCGTCGACCGCGCTCCCGGCGCCAGCGTCCCGGTGGACAACGACCACCTTGAGCGCCTGGCCGCCATCGCCGGCACCAAGCGCAAACCGAAGCAAGGTTGGACCGATGTGGCTCGGCTGTCTGCTGCCGGGGTCCCCGCTGTCAACTACGGACCGGGCGAAACCAGCCAGGCTCACCAGGTAGGCGAATCGGTGGCGCTGGCCAACCTCGACGAGTGCTATCGAGTCCTCAAGGAGCTCCTGACCAACTAGTTGTTGGGTCCCGGCCAATGCTGAGCGCCGACATCAAGGGTCCCCTGCGGCGGGTGGCAGCCGACACAATCTCTACGGTCTGGGTGAGGGGAGACCTTGGCGCCATTAGCACCTGTTGCGTGGCAGGTGAGGCAATGGGCGTCGTTGGTTTGGGACACGGCGTGCGGAATCACGGGCTCGCTGCAGCTCCCGAGCAACAGCGTGATGCCAGCCGCGGCAGCCAATCGCCTCATGACGTCAGGGTACGAAAGATGGCTAGATGGGCGAGGACCAGAACCGGACTCAGGTGGTGCGCAAAGCCTCGGTAGGCGAGAGCCGCGAGGCTCGGATGGCCGGATATAGCCCGGCAACGGCGCCGATCACCAGCGCCGCGGCGATGCCCCCGAATATCGCAACGGGGGGGATGAGCACATCCCATCCTTGGAGTCGTGAATATCCAGCGGTGGCTGCCGCGCCGAGGGCGATACCGCCGGCGCCGCCCACCGCGCTAAGCAACAGTGCCTCGGTGAGGAACTGGGTCCCGATCTGGCGACGAGTCGCCCCCAACGCCCGCCGCAGCCCGATCTCGGCCCGTCGCTCCAGCACCGAGATCACCATCACGTTGGCGATTCCAACGCCACCCACCAGGAGGGCCACTCCTCCCAAGCCCAGGAACAACAACGTCAAGGTGTCGTCGGCCGCCTCCCTGGCCTCGAGCGCGTCGGTCGGCCTCGCCACCTCCACTTCCTCCGGATTCTCCGGAGAGGCGGTGGCACCGAGGACCGCAAGTACATCGTCGACGAAGGCAGGATCGGTGCGCACGAATATCTTCGACGGCGCCTCTTCCGAACCGAGATAGTCGGCCGCCGCCTTTTGTCCG
>JAOTWH010000200.1 GCA_029863035.1 Acidimicrobiia bacterium
GCCTCTTCATCTATTTCGGGGAACCGACGCGACAGGGCAATCACGGCGAAGCGAGCCCCCCGGTAGTAGGGACGCAAGTGCTCGATTGGCAGAACCCTCGGGCCAGGGCTGGCGGGACCCAGTTGCGGTGCCTCCTGCGTGGTGGGTCCGAGCCCCAGGCCGGCGAGGGCCTCTACAGCCGAATCCTCGGTGATCCGGTCGGCGAAGTCCCGCGAGACGAACCGGAAGATCTCGCTGCCTGAGGAGTCGACGATGACCGTTGCCGGGCGGGCGATGATGCGTTCGTCCTTTTCATCGGCCACACCGAATGGGGTGATGGCGCCGCTGCGATCAGGATCGCTAAGGATGGGGAAGGGGAGGTCGAGCTTGGAGATCAAGGCCGAGTTCTGCAGGGGGGAGTCGATGGTGATTCCGACGACTCTTCCCCCGGCGGCGGTTATCTCGTCGTGGCGCTGCGCCAAGCTGACCAGCTGGCCGTCGCAGTACGGTCACCAATCGCCACGCAGAAAGACCAGAACCACGGCGGCGTCGAGGTGATCGGACAGCGTCCACGGTTGGCCCGCCTGATCGATGAGGGTGAAGTCCACGTTCGCCAGCTTCGCCTCCTTGCCGCCCCAGATTAACGGAGGGTGAGAGTTGTCAGGCCTCCAGCAGCACCTTGCCGGTGGTGCTCCGGCCCTGGAGGGCGCGGTGGGCGTCGGCTGCAGCCGATAGCGGGAAGCGGGCGCCTATCCGAACCTCCAGTGTTCCGTCGGCGATCATGCGGAACAGCGCAGTTGATCGCTGCTCGAGTTGATCGCGGGTGGCGTTGTAGTCGAACAAGGTGGGGCGGGTCACATAAAGCGAGCCGAGCCGCATCAGCTGAAGCGCTTCTATGGGCGGCGGCGGGCCGCTGGAGTTGCCGAACGTGACCATCACGCCGCGCCTGCCCAGCAGCTCCATGCCCCGTTCGAAGGTGTCTTTGCCGACGCCGTCGTAGACAACGGCCAGCTGCTTCGGACCGGCGATCTCCTCGATCGCCTGCTTGAAGTCGGTGTCGGCGTAGTTGATGACGTGGTCGGCTCCGGCCGCCTGTGCCACCTCAGCCTTCTCGGCGGTCCCCACGGTGGCGAACACCCTTGCTCCGCGCATCTTTGCCATCTGGATGAGCAAGTTGCCCACCCCGCCCGCCCCGGCGTGGATGAGACATATGTCCCCTGGCTGGAGCGGATAGGTGTCGTGACATAGGTAGTGGGCCGTCATTCCCTGCAGCATCACGGCTGCCGCGAGATCGAGATGCACATTCTCTGGAACCTCAACCACATCGGCGGCGTCGAGGACACGGTGTTGGGTGTAGGAGCCGAGCGATCCCGACCATGCCACTCGCGATCCGACTTCGAGAGTTCCCACGTCGTCGCCAACTGCCTCCACTACCCCGGCACCCTCCACGCCGGGGGTGAAGGGGAGGGTGAGTGGGTAGAGGCCGTTACGTTGGTAGATGTCGATGAAGTTGATACCGGCGGCCACCACCTCTACCTGAACTTGGCCGGTACCAGGGTCGGGCACCTCGGTATCTCGCCACTGGAGCACCTCGGGGCCTCCCGTAGTCTCCACCACGATGGCGCCTGTCTTGTCGGTCATGGGCGCTCCTCTTGTCGTTAGCACTGAGGCTACATACGGAGCGGGCCGGCCGGGCGGTGAGAACGCGTCGGCTAGGTAGGTGGCGTGTCCCCGTAGACGGCGATGCTCACAGGCTCGAGGCGAATCACAACGGAGTCGGAGCCGCGTCGGGAATCGACGTATGTAGACAGCTCGGGCTCGGTCAAGTACCGAGCAACGGTGCGGGATCGAACCAGGTCGACGTCCTCCGCGTCGATCTCCGCGGTGCAGCGGATCATGAGCGCGTAGTAGGGCCGGGTGCGATGATCGATAACCACTGTCGCCGTCGGATGTTGCTCGAGGTCGCGGTGCTTTTGGGACCCTTTTCGGGTGACCATCAAGAATCGGCTGCCGTCGAAGACGTACCACATGGGGACGGCGTGGGGCTCGCCGGAGGCATCAACGGTGGCCAGCACCGCGATGTAAGGGCCCCGGACGAAGGCCTGCTGTTCGGCTGATAGCACGATGGTGACGTTACTGGTGGGCAGGCGCACCTTGACCTTCGGCGGCAGCTAGCCCCTGCGGCTGGGAGGGTGATCCATCTTCATATAGATGCCGCCCGCTTCGAGTTCGGCGAGCATCTGGGCGATGCGCTTGGCCCTGGTTTCGGGTCGCTTGGCTCGGCCGATCCAGCTCAGGTAGTCGTTGCGCTGGTAGAAGGGTCTGGCGTCGTAGGCATCCTGCAGTGAGCGCTCATCCAGGTGCCGGAGAACATCCTCGGGCATTGACTGGACCGGTCTTGCCATACGGGGAACGGTAACGATCGGATGCTTCAGTCATGGCTCGTCTTCGTGTCGTCCGCCGCTAGGGCTGTGCGGGGATGGTGCACTTCGGTTGCGGCGATCCCGAGCCGGGAGATGCGGTGCGGTTGATGGGCTCGACGAATCCCGAGCCCGGATCGTCTGTTGAGAGGAAGCGGACCAGGGCTCTATATATGGCGTCGGCGTAGGCCTGTCGGAACTCGGGAGTCTGCAGCAGCTGTTCTTCCGCAGGGTTGGAGAGGTAGGCGCCTTCGACCAACACCGCCGGGACCTGAGCGTCCTTGAGCACGCCGTAGAGGTCGGTTACCCCGTCGGAACGCACGCGGTATTTGGCGCCAGCGTCGAGAGCGGTGGCCCATTCGACGTTGAAAGATCCGAATCCACGGCGCAGCTCTTCCACGATAAGTCCTCCCAGCCGTTTCGATTCGGAGTCCATTACCCGGTAATAGGCCTCGGCGCCGGTGATCTCAGATTGGGTGTCGGGAGATGTGTTGTTGTGGATCGAGACGAGGGCGTGGGCGCCCGCGGCGTTGGCCAAGGTGGCCCGGAACACCAATCCGGTCTCGATATCGGCGCCGGGGGGTCCTTCGGTCCTGGTCATCCAAACGGTGCCGACCGGTGGCACGCTGCTCCCGGTGAGAATGGCGCCAGTTTCCCAGTCGACAGCGTGGGACGTGCCGAGCAGATCGCGAGTTCGGCGAGCGATGTCGAGGTTGAGGTCCTTCTCCACAGTGCCGGCCGGACCAACGGCGCCAGTGTTGGGCCCGCCATGACCTGGGTCCAGAACAACGACGGCGGTGCGAAAGTCGAATCCTGCGCCGGTTGAGTTGATTTCCCTTGCTCCCGGCGTGAACGCCACCTGGTCGCCATTTATCCAGGCCCTGGTTTCACATTGCGTCTCTACCTGGAGCCAGTGTCCGGCTCTGCCCACGACCGGGAAGACCAGGCCTTGATGGGCGCGCACGAAGGGCTCACCGCCGAGGGATTCGGCGACTTCGGCGCCACCCACGGCCGCCACTGCTACACCCGTCACCCCGTTTGGCAAGTCGGGGGACGGAGCTGGCGGGTCGGGTTCGGGTTCGGCCGGAACAACGGTGGGAAGGGTGACTTCGAGGGTCGTGGGTGGCGCTTGAGTTGTCGTGCTCGAACTCGACGTGGCGGAGACGAGCGTCGTCGGGGGAGATTCGGTGGTGGAGGTGGTCTGAGCGCTGGTGCAGGCCGCAGCGACCAGGACGAGCGCCAGAGTCGTCAGAATGGAGCGGGTCAGCAGCATCGGGCGAGGCTAGGTGTTCTGA
>JAOTWH010000201.1 GCA_029863035.1 Acidimicrobiia bacterium
GACTCCACCCCCATCCCCACGGACCTGCGGTCGAGGTACTTCCCCCCGGAGGGGGAAGTGAATGGCGGGGAGAGGGGCGGGCTGACCGGGGCGTTGCCGAGACCTACTGACTCCGCACCCGGCGCACCCATGCCTGCAACCCGGGGATTCGCTTGGCGACGCGCCGGGCCCGCGCCTCCAGCCTGCGATTCGATTTGCGCTGAATCGGCCCCTTAGAGGCAACGATGCGCCAGGTGTTGGTCAGGACATGACGCTCGAGCCACGGCTGATCCGAGCGGTGGGTGTCAACCCTGTTGAGATACTCAACGAGTTCGGAGGACAAGACACGGCCGACCTCGCTGTCGCCATCCATCGACGCGATGGCTCCTTCCACCGCAACCCGAGCATCCTCGAGCCCGCTGTCGAGAGAGCTGGGGTCGGCTACGTCGGTGTGAACCACATCCATCACGGTTAGCCCGGCCCGTTCGAACCACGCCACATAGGTGTCGATGCCGTGATGGTCGGTGACGTCGTACACCCCCGGCGCCCCCGACAGTTGGTGGTAACGAGCCGCTAGGGCGCGATCCTCGATCAACGTGAGCCCAGGAAGGAGGTAGTGACCGTCAGCCCTCACAGCCCCGACCGACCTCCCGTTGGGGATATCGGTCAGAACTACTCCTCCTTCGGCAGTCAAAGAAGCCAAGGCTTGCACTCCTGCCTCGGCATCGTCCACATGCTCGACAACCTTGATGGCAGTGACAGCGTCGAATTCTCCGATCCGGCCAAGCAGTGTTGGATCGAGCAGATCAGCCGCTACGAATCGCACGCTCAGTTCATGATCGGCAGCATTGGCCTTGGCCAGAACTCGCCGCTCGGCATCGGGCTCGATGCCTATCGCCTCAGCGCCGAAGGTTCCGCAACCGATAACCGTGCCCCCCACCCCGCTCCCGACATCGAGCGTCCTACGTCCCGACAGGGTTGGCATCCCACGGGTCAGAAGAACGGCAAGCTCTCTGGCGATCTCCCAACCCCTCTCGTTGGCTCGCAGCGCGTACTCGCCCCACATCCTCTCAACGGAATCGGCCGGCAGATTCTCAACGGCCTCAGGCGATGTCCCGCCGTATTCGTCCCACGCCTTGAGGAACCGCGGACCGAGCCCGTAGTGGTTGGTCAGGGGATGCGAGGTGCCGTGCCGAAGCCGACCATGCCGGTGCCTACGGAGAAACTGAAGTCGGCGTTGCCCTGCACATTGGCCAGCTTGAGGTACACGGTGCCGTTCGACGGTCGATACACGGCCACGGTGTCGGTGCCATCGCCGTTCCAGTCCCCCGCTTCGATTATGTCGCCCGGGTCACCGAAGAAGAACTGGCTATTGGCAGCGCCGGTATCGAGCGTGGATCGGAAATAGACGAACCCGGTGCTCTCGCGATGCAGCGCCACTTCGTCCACACCGTCTCCGTCGAGGTCGCCGGAGAACGCTTTGTCGCCCGGGTCACCGAACACGTAGCCGGGGAAGTCGGCCACGATGCCCTCGTTGTTGTTGGCCAGCTTGTTGGCGATGAAGAACTCCGCGGTGCTCGGCCGGTAGATCGACACCGTGTCGCACCCGTCTCCGTTGAAATCCCCTGCGATGGGAACGTCGCCCGGGTTTCCAAGGAAGAACTGCTGAGTGGCCACGGATGGCGAGTTGACGTTGGTCAGATACACGAACCCATCGCTCTGGCGGTACTGCCCAGGGGTATCGGTGCCGTTGCAGTCCCAGTCGCCCATCAGCGCGAAGTCGCCCGGGTTGCCGTATACGAACACGTTCTTTGGCGACAGCTGCGTCGGCCGGTGGTAGTTGTTGAAATTGGGACCGGTGCCGTCGATAAGTGACACCGAGTCGCAGGTCTTGCCTATCGGACAAGGGTCTGGCGTATCTGTCGCGCTCACCACGAGCGTGGTTCCGGCGACGAACCAGTCAGAGACCGGGTGGGCATAGGCGGCTTTGTCGAGGTTGGTGTCCCACGATGCATCGGCGGTGGTGCCGTTCCAGATGCGCCAGTCGCACTCCTTGTCCTGGTTGAACCACACGAAGCCGAGCACGTGCTTATCGGCGCGAAGCAAGTTGAACACGTCGGTGATCCAAGCTCCCCGCGTCGGGTTGGTGGAGCATGCCGCGGTCTGGGCGACGATGATCGGCTTAGTGGGGGCGACGGCCTTCAACGCGGCAAGCGCCCCGCCCATCACCGAAGACACCGGCTCATTAGGACCGGAGAACCCGAAGAAGTTGTAGCCGGAGAAGGCGGTGAAGTCGACCTTGTTGGAATCTGGGTAGTAGGAGGCGATGGACCCGCAACCCGCCCCGGTGGCGTTGTTGGGAGCGAATGCCCACCGCACCGACTCTTTGGTGGTGGCGCCGAGCTCGGCCTCGACCACATCGACGATCTTGGCATAGGCGCCGGCAAAATCCGCCGGCTGGCACTGATAGGCCGCACCACCGGTCCAGTTCATCTCAGGAAGGGGGGCGATGATGATGGAACGACCCGCGGTTGGAATGGAGGTGCCATTGAGACTCTCCCCCTCCAGCCAGCGCTTTAGATAACCCGCCCATTGTCTGATAGCGGCATCCTGACTGCCGGATTTGATGGCAGCCGCCGAGGCACTGCCCACCTGGAGGTTTATGAAGGGAGTGGCCATCCCATTCCACACCTCGTTGAGCTGCTGGATGGTGTTGTTGAAGTTGCTGGGGGTCTCCGACCCGGGCGCCGGCGGGGCGGTGACATCCATGAAGTACCCGGCGAGGGAGACGCGGTGGCCGGTGGCGATGGCGTGGGGCCCAAGATCGTCACCTTCTCCGGGGGTTGCACCACCAGAGAAGAAAGGCACCGGGTAATAGCCCGCATGAACCACTCCGGTGCCGTCGACAGCCTGATCTATTGCGGCGGCGGGGGCGGTCGTGGCGGCAAGCACCAGGCCCGCCACGAGAGCGTTAACGAGGAGAAGGCGGATCATGCGAGTCATGGCGGGAGAGAGTAGCGGCGAGCCTGCACAGATGAGCTCTACCCATTTCCGCAGTCCGGCTTCCTCTAGCGTGGCACCGTGGCAGCGAAAGAAGCACTTGTAGCCGTTGCCGACGAAGAGGTTCGTGTCTCCAGCCCGGACAAGGTGATGTTCCCGGACCAGGGTTGGACCAAACTCGACGTCGCCAACCACTACGCCACGTGCGCGGCCGGCGCGCTGCGCGGCGTGTACGGGCGGCCCACCATGCTCAAGAGATGGCCCAAGGGCGTCGGCAGCGATCCCTTCTATCAGAAGCGTGCCACCGAGAACGACAAGTTCGAGACGGTCGAGATCACGTTCCCTTCGCAGCGCCCCGGGCGGATGAGGGTTCCCCGCTCCGAGGGGGACATCATCCGCATGGCACAGCTCAATTGCCTCGACCTCAATCCGTGGACTGTTCGAGCTGAAGACATCGACCACCCCGACGAGCTTCGAATCGACCTGGACCCCACTCCCGACTCATCTTTCCAAGAGGCACGGGAGGTGGCTGCTGTGGTGCGAAACATCCTTTCCGAATACGGCTTGGCTGGATGGCCTAAGACCTCGGGAAGTCGGGGCATTCACATCTACGCCCCCATCGAGCCCGAGTGGACTTTCCACGAAGTGAGACGTTGCGTGCTTGCCGTTGCCCGGGAGGCCGAGCGTCGCCACCC
>JAOTWH010000202.1 GCA_029863035.1 Acidimicrobiia bacterium
CGTCCACACGTTGTGACTGCTCACCTATGAGACCCACAGCGTCTGTGACATCTTGCTCGGAGGTGACGTCACAGGAGATGAAGCGCGAGTGCTCAATGTGGTCTGCCGCGTCAGAACCGGACTCAGCGTCGATGTCGAGCAGATAGACGAAGGCACCTTCTGCACCGAAGGCCAGGGCGGTGGCCCGGCCTATGCCGGTGGCGGCGCCCGTGACGACGACTATCCGGTCCGGGTCTCGGCGACTCATGATCGGGCCAGATCGTAAAGCTCTGCAGAGACGCCCTGATGCGCCAGAGCGATGGCCGGCGCGGACGCTTCGACGAACTCGGTCCGCTCGTCTTCGGTGAGATCGACGAACTCGACCCCGGCTCCCTCCATCCTGGCGCGAAGACTCACCTCGAGCTCCGCCGCCGCCGCCCGTTGCACGGCGATGGCGGTGCGCGTCGCTACTTCCACGATCCGTCGCAAGTCGGACGGGAAGGAGCCCAAGGTTGCTCGATGGGCAAAGAGCCCTCTCGCACCGTAGAGATGGCCGGTCATCGTCACGTGGGAGTGAACCTGATCCACCCCGTAGGCAACCGTGTTGGCAAGTGGGTTCTCCTGGGCGTCCACCTCGAGACCGACGATCGCTTCGATTGCCCGGCTGAGCTCTACGGCCACCGGGATGGCGCCCCAGGCTCTGATCAAGGCTTCGTGAATCGCATTCGGTTGCATCCGGACGGTCATGTCCCGAAAGTCGCCGGGGGAGCGAGCGGGACGCAGCCGGTTGGTCATGTGCCGGAACCCGTTGTCCCAGAAGCCGAGAACCTCGAACCCGGTCGAAGTGCGCACTGCCTGCTGGAGGGCACGTCCGAGGCCCCCGTCCAGCGCCCGGTGGGCAGACTCGAGGCTGTCGAACAGGAAAGGTGTCTCGAGGACGTTCAGCGGGGGAACCCGTGCTCCGAGATAGCTGGAGGAGAAATAGCAGAAGAACATCTCGCCCGCTTCCACCAGCTCGAAGAGATCGGTATTGGGCCTCCCCTCGTCCATGATGTTCCAGGTGATGTTCACGGCAACTTCACCGTTGGTCTCGCTCTCAACGACTCGTCGAAACGCGGCCAGACCGTCGCCGTGAGCACTGGCCTGAGGGCCGTAGCCCCCAATCCACAGTTGTTTCGGGCTCATCGGGTGGTCAACGGAACGTGACAATCCATGAATCGATCGTATACGATTCGCGATCAACCTGTCGGAGCCGGGAGTAGTGGGGAGGAGGGAACCGCGAGCTACCGCAGCCCCACCCGGTCCATTTGCGAGAGCCAGGTCGGTGCGGCCCGGGCTCGAATTCGAGGATGGCCGGGACCACAAGATCAAGTCCCGGTCGAGTCCGCAAGCTGCCGGCCCATGACATGACCGATGACAGTCGCGAGCCTTTTCGGATTCAATCGCTGACCACCACGGTATTCCTGCCGAACTTCCTCTTTGCGGTCGGGCAGGGAGCTGTCATTCCCGTCATTGCCCTGCTGGCCCTCGAGCTGGGATCGTCCACCGCCCTGGCCGGAGCCATCGTCGCTCTCCGGGGCCTGGGCACCATGGCCTTCGACGTCCCCGCCGGCGTCCTGGTTGCCCGCGTCGGTGAGAAGCGGGCCATGGTTGTGGCCGCGGCCATCCTGGGTGTCCTGACGCTGGCCGTCGGTCTCCAACCATCCCTGCCGGTCTATGCGTTGTTGGTCTTCGGGATGGGGGGTACGTGGTCGGTGTTTCTGCTCGCCCGGCTCGCCTACGCCGCAGAGTCCTCGCCTGTCGGGCACCGGGGCCGTGTGATGTCGATGTTGGGTGGCGTCAACCGGATGGGCATGTTCCTCGGCCCGGTGATCGGTGCGATCGTGGTCATTCCTCTCGGTTTGGGTGGTCCCTTCTTCGTGCAGGCGTTGTTTGCGGTGCTTGCCTCGGTGACCCTGCTCGTGGCTGTGGCCGACGGCGGGCCGCCGCATCCTGACCGGTCGGAGCGTGTGACGTTGACGGCCGTGCTGGGCGGGCACCGGCGCATCCTCGGCGTCGCGGGTTTCGTCGCGGTGGCTGCCCAGGTGTTGCGCAGTTCCCGTCAAGCGATCATTCCGCTGTGGGGCGACCAGATTGGGCTCGGAGCCAGTGCCATCTCGTTGATCTTCGGAGCCTCTTCCGCCATCGAGATTCTCCTGTTTTACCCGGTCGGGATCGTGATGGATCGAAGAGGCCGCAAGTGGGCCGCCTTGCCCTTCATCTCACTTCTCTCCGTCGGCATCGCCGCGATTCCCCTTACCAAGTCCCTCACCTCTCTCACTTTGGTTGCCCTTTTCATCGGCTTGGCGAATGGGCTCGGAGCCGGCTTCAACATGACGCTGGGGTCGGACCTGTCACCGGCTCTGGGTCGGAGTCAGTTCCTGGGATTATGGCGGCTGGTCAGCGACATTGGTACGGCGGGCGGCCCTCTGCTGGTAGCGGCAGCCACCTCCCTGGCGTCGCTGGGGGCGGCGGCGGTGGCGGTCGGAGGCGTCGGGGTGGCAGGGGTATTGGTACTGTGGCTGGCCGTTCCGGAAACCCGCACCGGGCAGGCGTAGATCTCCAGCGGGTTGTCGGCGTACAAGACGGAGAATGCGAAGCCATCGTGGCGGCAAGGATCCAACGTTTGAGACTGGTTGATGGATGTCCAAGGCGGGACCGCTCTGCCGGGCACGCCTGGTCGCGCCCGAGGCCAGGTTGGTCCCCCGGGATCGTCGACCGGCCCGCAGGTGGCCGCAACCGGACCTCACTCCGACAAGTCGGCGGCCGCATATGACCGGTCCCATCAAGGATCTCATCTGGCAGTCGGGCGAAAGCAGGCAAGAAGGACGGCGACTGACCCGACCGGCGATCTACGTTCTGCTGGCCACCGTCGTCCTGGTGCTGGGATTCAACTGGCCGATTATGGCCACAGGTCTGAAGACGATCACCCCGATCTGGATGGCCGTCTTCCGGGTGGCGGGCGCTGCGGTGGTCGTGATCACCATCGGGGCAATGAGCGGGAAGGTCAGGGTCCCACCCCGCCGCGACCTGCCCATGATCGCCTCGCTGGCCATCTTTCGCCTGGCCGGTGTGTTCGTTCTGGTGTTCACGGCGCTGCGACTTGTGCCACCGGGCCGCTCCTCGGTCATCGTTTGGACGACCAGCCTTTGGACCGTTCCCATCGCCGCCATATTCCTGGGCGAGCGTATGCACGGCCGCAGGTGGATGGGCCTGACGCTTGGTATCACCGGAGTGGTGGTGCTGTTCGAGCCCTGGGGGCTCTCCTGGGATGAGCCCGGGGTAGCCGTGGGACACGGTCTGCTGATTCTGGCCGCCATCACCAACGCTGCGACCTCAGTGCACATCCGGGGTCATCGCTGGACAATCACGCCGCTCGAAGCGATTCCCTGGCAGCTCTTGGGGGCAGCCGTTCCATTGACCATCCTTGCCTGGATCATTGATGGGCCCCCGTTGTTCGAGTGGACGCCGCAACTGGTGTGGATTGTGATCTACCAGGGAGCTCTGGCGACGGGCACTGCGTTCTGGGCGCAGATAGTCATCTTGCGCAACCTCTCGGCCGTGTCGACCAACCTCACGCTCATGGGTGTTCCCGTCATCGGCGTGTTGTCCTCGGCCGCCTTGCTCGGGGAGGCGGTCACGACG
>JAOTWH010000203.1 GCA_029863035.1 Acidimicrobiia bacterium
TGAGGCCACCTAGACTGGAGAGAGGGCGGGCAATCGGCGAGACCGACGGTGTCGTGACCGCCCCCATGCAAGGCACCATCGTCAAGGTGAACCACAAGGCGGGCGACCGGGTCAAGGCGGGCGAAACCATCTGCGTCCTCGAGGCCATGAAGATGGAGAACGAGCTCAGTTCCCCCCGCGACGGAGAGCTGGTGGACCTACGGGTGCAAGCGGGCGACGCGGTAGCCACCGGCCAGGTAGTGGCGATCGTCAAGTAGCTCTTCCCTTCTCGCTCGCCCCTCTTTCTCCTCCCCCGCGCAGCGGGGGAGGTAGGGAGGGGGTGGGGATCGCTTCCGAAGATGCAAGTCTTGAATCGCTAACACCGGTCTGATACTCAGACGAGATGGTTCGCGATTGGGTAACCACCGAGCAAGCTCGTCATCTGCGACGTCATGCTTCGGTTGGCGAAAAGTTGTTGTGGGAACACCTAAGGGAACGCCAGCTCGGCGTGAAGTTCCGACGACAGCATCCGATGGAGCCGTACATAGTTGACTTCTGCTCGATCGCGGCCCGATTAATCGTCGAGATCGATGGTCCTTTCCACGACCCTGAGATGGACCAGTTGCGAGACCGAGAGCTGGCCGATCGTGGATATCGCACGCTTCGTTTCACCAGTTCCGATCTGTTCAAAGACATCGACGCGATCGTCCGAGAGATCGAACGGCATCTGCCAGACGAAGACGCGAACGGCGCCAAATCGTGATGCTCCCTTTTTCGCGCCGGAGGTCCGCACCTGCGAACGCGATTGGCACCCTCCCCTGACCCCTCCCGCAAGCGGGAGGGGAAAGAACTGCTCTACGCGTCAGTGGGCGGGGCGGTAGCTGCCGAACACATCGCGCAGGGCCTCGGAAACCTCCCCAAGGGTGGCCATAGCGCCAAGCGCCTCCTTCATGAGCGGCAAGAGGTTGTCGGTTCCTTCGGCCGCCTGGCGTACCGCGTCCAGGGTGGCTTGCACGTGTTGCTCGTCGCGGTTGGACCGAACGCTGGCCACACGGGCCATCTGTTCGGTCTCGATGGCGCCATCAACTGCGGTCGGAACGATGGGAGCACCCTCGTCGCCCTCGAATCGATTGACCCCGACCACCACGAACTCCCCAGCGTCGATGGCTCTGGCAACGGCATAGGCCGAGTCGGAGATCTGTGACTGGACGAAACCCGCCTCGATGGCGGCAACGGCGCCGCCCAGAGCTGCCACCTCGGCCATCAGCGCCGACGCTTGCGCCTCGACCTGGTCGGTCAGTGATTCAACGAAGTAAGAGCCGCCAAACGGGTCGATGGTCGAAGCAACGCCAGTCTCGTATCCGATGATCTGCTGAGTACGCAGCGCCGTGAGCGCGGCATCTTCACTCGGCAGCCCCAAGGCCTCGTCGTAGGAGTTGGTATGGAGCGACTGAGTTCCGCCAAGCACCGCTGCCATGGCCTGCAGCGCGGTACGAACCATGTTGTTCTCGGGCTGTTGGGCGGTCAAGGTGCTCCCGGCGGTCTGGGTGTGGAATCTCATGCGCCACGATTCGGGCTCCTTTGCGCCCTGACCGTCGCGCATGAGGCCCGCCCACATGCGCCGGGCCGCTCGGTACTTGGCTATCTCCTCGAAGAAGTTCGAGTGACCGTTCCAGAAGAAGGACAGGCGTGGCGCGATCTCGTCGACATCGAGGCCTGCGGCCACGGCAGCCTCTACGTAGGCGACGCCATTGGCCAGTGTGAAAGCCAGCTCTTGCACCGCCGTGGCTCCGGCCTCGCGCATGTGATAGCCGCTGATGGAGATGGTGTTCCATTGCGGGAGCCGATCGCTGCAGTAGGCGAACAGATCGGTGACCAACCGCATCGAGGGCCGCGGCGGATACACGTAAGTGCCGCGCGCCGCATACTCCTTGAGGATGTCGTTCTGCACCGTTCCCTTGAGCTGAGCCGGGGCGACGCCTCTCTCTTCTGCAACCAATTCATAGAGAGCCAACAAGATGGCGGCTGTGGCGTTGATGGTCATCGAGGTTGAGACGCTCTCGAGGGGGATCGAATCGAACAAGCGCCTCATGTCGTCGAGCGAGTCGATGGCTACCCCCACCTTGCCCACCTCACCCAGGGCACGCGGGTCGTCGGAGTCGAGGCCCATCTGCGTCGGCAAGTCGAACGCCACCGATATGCCGGTTTGGCCCGCATCCAGCAACGCCCGGAACCGTTCGTTCGTCTCGGCCGCGCTGCCGAAACCGGCGTATTGACGCATCGTCCACAGTCGATTTCGGTACATGCCCTGGTATGGACCCCGCGTGAATGGGAACTCCCCAGGCGAACCCAGACGTTCTGCGGCGTCCCAATCCTCCAGGTCCTGAGGCCCATAATCGGCTTCGACCGGGATTCCGCTTGTAGTCAGGCGTTCGCTAGATAGGTCCATAACTGGGGGTATGCTGGGCGCAATGCTACCGGGGATTGTGTCGTCCCCCGGAGTGTGCACCCCCCATGGAATTCCACCAGGCTGAACGCCAAGACCGTCGTGGACGCCGCCTTGTATCCGTTGTGGTGCTGGTCGGTGCCACCATCCTTGTCTCGTCTTGGGCAGGGCTATTCGGGTTTCTCGGCGCCAACGCAGCCGTCGGGACCATCGAAGGCCTGAAGTCTGAGTACATACCCGAGGTTGACCTGCTGGAGCTTCACCTCCCCAGCGTCTCGCAGCTATCCGAGGTGTACACCGAGGACGGCATTCGCCTCGGCTTCCTCACCGAACGCAACAGCCAACCGGTACCTCTCTCCGACATCCCCGACACCGTCATCAACGCCGTCCTGGCCGCCGAGGACTCGGGGTTCTTCGACCACGAAGGCATCGACTTCAGGGCCATCGCCAGGGCTGGAGTGGAGCAAACCAGAGGAGGCTCCATCCAGGGTGGCTCGACCATCACGCAGCAGGTGGTGAAGCAGAACTTCGGAACCACCGAGCGCACCATCGAGCGCAAGATCCGTGAAGCGGTAGTGGCGGCCGAGTTGGAGCGCAGATACACCAAAGAGCAGATCCTGGAGTACTACGTGAACTCGGTGTTCTTCGGCGCCAACGCCTACGGCGTCAAGGCGGCCTCTCAGGAGTACTTCGGCAAAGAACTGTCCGACATCACCGTGGCAGAGGCAGCCGCCATCGTCACCGCCATCCGCAACCCCACCCTCTACGACATGCGTGACGAACCAGAGCGGGTGAAGCGAGCCCGCGACGACGTCATCGCCAACATGGTCAACGAAGGCTTCATCACCGCAGCCGAGGGCGAGCGCGCCCAGGCCGAACCGCTGGCTCCAATCGCTCACAAGGACTTTCAGGAACTGGCTCCGCAGGTGATAATCGAGGTGCGCGAACAGCTTCTGAACGACCCTCGATTCAACACCGGGAACACTTTCACCGAACGCAAGCAGGCACTGTTCGGATGCGCCGCCCAGGACAAAGCGTGCGAGGCGTCGACCAGCCTCAAGGGAGGGCTCACCGTCGTCACAACGCTCGATTTCGCTCTGCAGGAGGAAGCCAACCGCATCCTGCGCGACTGGTTCCCGGCCGCTGAGGGAGGCACTACACCTACCGGAGCCATCGCCATGGTGGACAACTCCAACGGCGCGGTGCGGGTGATGGCCTCTGGTCTCGACTTTG
>JAOTWH010000204.1 GCA_029863035.1 Acidimicrobiia bacterium
CCCGTTCCGTGGTCTGCTCCCTCTCCATGTGGGGGCAGACCACGAGGTCGGCTCCATACCCCCGCATCGCATCGACTTTGGGGGCTGGGGCGTCGTCTGGAACGACAACGGTCGCTTTGATCCCCCTGATCGATGCGGCGTAGGCCAGAGCTTGTCCGTGATTGCCCGAGGAATGGGTCACGACGCCGCGGGCTGCTTGTTCGCCGCTCAGGCTGAGGACGGTGTTGACCGCACCTCGCGCCTTGAATGCTCCCACCTTTTGGAAGTTCTCGCACTTGAAGAACACTCGAGCGCCCACCTCGGCGTCAATGGTGTCGGAAGTGACTACCGGAGTGCGGTTGATGTGGTCGCGCATGCGATCAGCGGCAGCAACCACGTCGGCGAGGGACACGAGATCAGACATGGAACCGACGATAACTGTCGTCGGGCGCTCGCCGTGTCGAACCGCACCCAGAACATTCTCCTTGACAAATGTGGGATCCCGGCTGGTGTACGCCACCGCCTCGATCGGTGGTTAGGCGGCAGGGAGTGCGTTGTGCCTCTGGCTGGATGGCAGGGTGGCCAACTGCCAAACCCCGGCCATGGCGATGCCGAGCCCAGCGCCGCCGGTGATATCGAGCGGAAGATGGGCCGAGGTGTACATGCGCAGCGCGCCGGTGATCACTGCCAGACCCCAGACCACCACCTTCCAGGGGCGACTCAGGTGAGGAGCCAAGATCGCCGCCATTGCGAACGCAATCCCAGCGTGCCCGGACACGAACCCCAGACCCTCCCACTCGGGCCGGAAGTTGACATCGGCCAGGAAGTCCTGAGGCCTGCCCCGTTCGACGAGGTCCTTCACCACTTTGGCCAAAAGCCATGAGCCAAGCGCGGCCACGGCGATGCCGGCGCCGAGGCGCCACTTCTTGGTGAGCACCCAAACCACCGCCGCCACCACCGGAACCGTCGCGATAGCCCCCAACTGCATGATGGGCCAGGCCGGGTTCTCCAGCCAATCGGGCCAGTCGTTGAAAAAGCGGAACACGTCCTCTTCGAAGTTCGAAACGCTGTCGCCCGACGCCGCCCACCACGACAGAGCCAGCAGCAATCCCCCGCCTCCGATCAGCGCTAGGGGACGCCTTCTCTCAGCCATCGGCGGCCGACCGCGCGATCTCGCGCGCTCGCAGTCGGACCCGAACGACGTGGACAAGTGCAGCTGTGCCAAGCGCGGTAGCCGCGCCGAGCAGGGCCCCTGCGACTACATCGCTCAGCCAGTGGGCTCTGAGGTAGGTACGAGACAACGCCATGAAGAAGGCGAATAGCCCGGCCCGGACCTCCCAAGCTCGGCGGTGCTCCCCAGGCGAGATAAGAACGATCACCAAGATGATGGCGGTGACCGCAGCAGCGGTGGCGTGACCTGATGGGAAGGAAGCGCTAGACGTGTCGACAAGAGAATCAAGGGGACGGGCCCGGTCGTAGGCCAGCTTGAACCCAGTTGTGGCGGCTTCAGAAACGCCCGTGGCAACCAGAACCGTTATCAGCGCCGCCCACCTCCGCTGAGTCCACAGGTAGATGGCAACGCCGGCCCGAAGCGGTGCGGTGACGACGGTGCTGCCGACGAAATCGAGCACTCTGTTGATGCCGGTGAGGAATCCTGTCTCGGCGGTGACCATCAGGTCGCGCCACCACTCGTCGATAGGCTCGATTACCGACGGCGCCACCGCCATGATGACGAAGATGATCGCAGCACCCGCATACATGCCGACAGCTCCGCCAACCGCCCAGCGGTGGTCCTGGAACATGTGGGCGTGGTGGTGTCCAGGTCGTCCTGGGTCGGGCCGCATCGACTCAGCCTATGAGATTCATCTGAGCACTGGCTGAGTCTGCCGTATCCGACCTCAGCGCCTCACAGTGATGTCACGATTTGTCGCTGTCGCCCAATAACGCCGTCTCTCTCGTGTGCGGCTCGTAGGCGACGTCGCCGCCAGTGATCGCCTCCTCCAAAAGCTCTCGCTCCTCTCCCTTACGGGAGGGGACAACGAGCAGCAACAGGCTGGGCAGCACCAGCAACGAAACTATCAAGGCGAACACGATCATCACCGCAGTCAGCATTCCGAAGGTGGCGAAGACCGGCATCGGTGAAGCGGCCATCACCAAGAACCCCGTCATCGAGGTGAGGGCGGAAATCGCAAGGGCCCCGCCGGTACCCTCACCAGCGCGTCGCAGCGCCGGGAACCGGCTTGGTTCGTTGGCGAACTCCTCGCGGAAGCGCACCGTGAAGTGGACCGCGTAGTCGATCCCCACCCCAACCGCAATGGCTGCGATCGTTGCGGTGACGAGGTTCACCTTGTAGTCGGCCCACCACATGAACCCGTATAGCCAAGCGACCACCAACAGTATGGGAACCATCGAGATGGCGGCGAACCGCACCGATCGCATCACCAACAGCACGATCAGAGCCGTCAACAACACCGCTATGGGCAGGGACACCAACATCGATGATGTGAACGACTCGAGGGTGTCCTGGGTGACGATGGCAGATCCCGACACGCTGATCTGATCGATAGAGACGCCAGCTAAATCAGATTCGAGGTCCGCAGCAGTCTCTACCAGCAAGTCGCGCGCCGCCAACACCGCAGGGTCATCGGTGATCGATGGCACCGCCACCTCGAGGCGGGTGCCTTGAACATCGCCGTTGAAGAACAGGAAGCCGTCGACCTGGTCGGGCCGGAAGACCGCCGCTCCACCCTCGCCGGTGATGCCGTTGGCGACTGCGTAGGCGTACACCGCCCGTACCTGGTCGGAGGTGTCAGGCAGCCCATTTCCGTCCTCGTCGGTGATAGCGACACCGCTTTCGGCAGCAATGGCCTCCCGGGTCGGCGACACCGTGGCGAGTTGGGCCAATGTGACCGCGTTGGGAGTGGTCTCGAGTTCGCCGTTGAAGTCGCGCGCCAGATCGACGCCCGAAGCGTCGATCTGGGCCAAGGCAACCTCCATAGCGGACAGCGTTGACGGAGAGGTGAGGTCTCCCTCGACGTATATGTAACCGGTTCCGGAGGCGCTCGTGCCGTAATGACCCTCGAACTGATCGATGCTCTTGATGAAGTCGGTCTTGGTGCTGTAGAAGTCTGAGAGCTGGAACCCTGACTCCACCTGAAGCGCTCCAACCGCACCGACCACAGCCAGTGCGACCACCACCGGAATGGTGACTACCCGCCATCGAGCCAGGAAGTGCACGAGGGATCCGGCTGCCTTGAAGCCTTGCCCGGCACCCTTCACCACATCGGTTAACGGCTTGCCCGATGCCGCTGCCTTGCGGTTGCGTCGTTTCGTGTATCGGAACGGCGCCCACAGGAACACAGCCAAGAACATCACGTAAGCGAAAACACCGATAGCCGGCATCATGATCGTCATGGTCACGGTGAGCCCACCAACAACTGCTGCTACCAGGAAACCAAGCTTCTGTCCCAAACGTAGGCCGCGACCAAGGGGCCGCGGCCCAAGGGCAGTCTCGAGCGCCAGCAACTGCCTGGGCGCGACCAATCCGAGCACCAAATAAGACAGGGCGATCGCCACGGCGGCAGCGATACCGAATTGGGTGATCGCCTCAATGCCCGAAGCGGTGTTGGAGAGGAATGCAC
>JAOTWH010000205.1 GCA_029863035.1 Acidimicrobiia bacterium
AGCCATGCCGGTCACCACCGACGCTCAAACCTCCGCAGCGGGGTCAACGATGCTGCCACCGAGATACAGTTGCGCGACCTTGGGGTCGTCGAGCAATTCTGCGGCACGACGTTCCAGCCGCTCCTTTCCCAACTCCAGAACGTACCCACGGTCCGAGATACCAAGTCCGCTCCGTGCGTTCTGCTCGACCATCAAGACCGTGATGCCGGTTTCCTCCCGGAGCCGGCTGATGGTGTCGAACACCGTGTGCGACTTCTTGGGGTCGAGGCCGAGGGACGGCTCGTCGAGCAACATCATGCGAGGCTCGAGCATGAGCGCCCGGCCGATCTCCAGCAGCTTCTGCTGACCGCCGCTCAAGTTCCCCGCTCGTTGTTTCCCCCTCTCTTCGAACCAAGGAAAGAGCTCGTAGACGGCCTGGAGCCGCCGATCACGCACATCCTTGTCATCGACCGTATACGCCCCCATCAGCAGATTCTCCAGAATGGACATCTCAGGAAACGAGCTGTGTCCTTGCGGTACGTGAGCGATCCCGTGCCGGAGCACCAGATCGGGCCGTACCCCCGAAATGTCCTGGCCATCAAACAGGACGGCGCCGGTACTGGGCGTCAAAAGACCGGAGATGACTCTGAGAACGGTCGACTTGCCGGCGCCGTTTGGTCCGATCAGACAGACGATTTCCCCCCGGTCGACATGAAGATTGATGCCTTGCAGCACGTCGACGCTCTTCAGGTAACCGGCAACGACGCCCTGCAGCTCGAGTAGCACCCTCAACCCCCCAGGTACGCTTCGAGGACCACCGGGTTCTTCTGGATGTCGACGGGGGGTCCCTCGGCAATTGGTCGCCCCTGATCCATCACGATGACATGGTCGGAAAGCTCCATGATCATGGACATGTTGTGCTCGACGACGAGGAAGGTGACGCCTTCCTTGTTGAGGCCACGGATCAGGTCCATGATGAATCTGATCATGGTGGGGTTGACGCCACCCGCCGGCTCGTCGAGCAACACGACATCCGGGTTGGACATGAGGATGGCGGCCAATTCCAGGAGTTTTTGTTGGCCGAATGACAGCTCGGCGGCGGGTTCATCCTGCAGGTGGGTGAGTCCTACCCGCTGCAGGAGATCGAGGGCCCGTTCCACCTCGGAGCCGAGCATGCCGGGACCGAACAGTGGTCGCAGACCAACCTTGCGTACCGGGACGATCATGTTCTCCAGCACCGTCAGATCCCAGAACAGCCGGGTGATCTGGAACGTTCGGCTGAGACCGAGATGACAGATCTGATGGGACTGCAGCCCGGTAGCCGGGTGTCCCAGCACCGAAACGGCACCCTCATCAGGCCGGTATACCCCCGTAATCAGATTGAACAGCGTGGTTTTCCCCGACCCGTTTGGTCCGATGAGGCCCGTGATAGAGCCCTCCTGGACCTCCATTGTGCATGAGTCCACGGCGACGATCCCCCCGAAATGCTTGCTGATTCCTTCGGTACGCAGCACGACACTCATGGTGTCTCGCCGACCTCTAGCTCGTCGCCTGCCCGATCATCGGACATTTCCTCCATCGATCGTGCCCCGGTGAACGCTGAGCTGGTCTCCTCCCTGGCCACCAATCGGTCCCGCAGACTGGGCAGGATCCCGCGGGGCATGAATAGGATGATCACTACCATCAGCACCCCGAAGACCGCCAGGTGGATCTGGCTGGCGCCGAAATTGAAAAGGATGTAGTCAGCACCCGGAATGAGGATGAAGGCGCCGAGGACCGGACCCCATAACGTTCCCAAGCCACCGAGCATCGTGGCCAGCACCGTATCGACATCGTTGAGGATGTTGAAAGCGAAGATCGGCGCAATATGGGTCTGTGCGTAGGACCAGATCCCGCCGCCCAGGGCAATGAAATAGGCGCTGACCCCGAAGGCCAGGACCTTGGACATTGTCGTATTGACACCGACCATATTGGCCTTACCTTCGTCATCTCGAATCGCCAGCAACCCGAGCCCGAACCGTGAACGACGGATATACCGTGACACGAGAAGGGCGACGACCAGCCAGAACAGCATGTAGTAATAGAAGGGCATCCGGGAATACTCCGGCGACCAGGGAGCCAGCGGCTGGCTGAGCCCCGGAGCACCGCCGGTGATCGACTTGAGGTTGAGCGCCAGCAACCGGAAGATCAGCAGCATGGCGATCGTAGCGATCACAAATGCTGATCCTTTGGCCCGCGCCATGATCCAGCCCAACCCCAGGGCAACCAGGGCAACTACCAGGGCGAGAAGCGGTGCGCTCCAGAGCGGATTCCATCCGAGTTGGTTGGCGGCGATGGCCACCAGATAGGCGTTGATGCCGAAGAAGGTGCTGTGGCCGAGTGATTTGTAGCCGGTATAGCCACCGAGGATGTTCCAGCCGGTGGCGGCGGTTGCAACCATCAGCGTGTTGAAACCCACGACGTGATAGTAGGGAGCCCTATAGAGAAGGGGATAGACCAGCAGGACGGCGAGCGCGAGGAACATCCAGTAGCGCTTGAGGAGCCTCCCTATCGTGCTCATCCTTCCCGCACCTTGGCGCCCATCAGACCTTGCGGCCGGAATATCAAGGTAAGGAACAGAATGAGAAAGAAGACAATCGGTGAGATGTACGTTGTCATCGTTACTGCCGACACGGCTTCAGCCACCCCGAGGATGAGAGCCGCGATAAGTGCCCCGGGCAAGCTACCCAGTCCCCCGAGGACGATGATGGCGAGCATCTTCGAGATCCACACCACATGGCTGCTGCCGTTGAAGCTGAAGATGAGAGAAAAGAGTGCTCCGCCGATGGCCACACTCGCTAGGCCGATGCCGAAGGTAGTGGATCGCACCCGGGAGATGTTCACACCAACCAGTTGGGCCGCTTCGGAGTTCTGAATCGTTGCCCTGATTGCCCGGCCCAGGTTGGAGCGATTCAAGATCAACCACAGGACGCCCAATACCAAGAAGCTGGCGACAAAGCCGGTCAACCTGACCAAGGGAAGACGCAACGTCAGGTCTGACCCCAGTTGCACCGGGATGATCGAACTCGTGTAGCCCGTTCTGACGGTCCGGATCGTTGTCCCGGAGATGGAACCCAGCACGCCTTCCAGCGTGATCGCCAGCGCGAAGGTGAGGAGTACGAGCAGCCCTGGATCGTCGCCGACCGGAGCGAGAATCCTCCGTTGGGTCAGCTTCCCGATGAAGAAGAACAAGGGAACGATCCCGATCATCGAAAGGAGCGGGTCGATCCCAAAACCGGTGAAGAGCCAGTAGGCAAGATAGGCACTGAGCACCATGAACGCAGCGTGAGCGATGTTGATGATCTTCATGACGCCGAAGATGAGGGTGAGGCCGGAAACCATCACCGCATAGACACCGCCGGTCAGTAATCCAATCACGATGACCTGGATCAATACATTGCTCGAAGGCAAGCTCACGTTTCCGGGATCTCCTTGTCGGAGGGGAGCCGGCACCGAAGTGCCGGCTCCCCTCTACGTCCTATTCAGTTTGTCGCACTTCTTACCACTCGGGCTTCGGCCAGATCGGATCCGCCTGGCGACGATCGCCCGGATCGGTGATGACGAAGTTTTCACCCTGCCA
>JAOTWH010000032.1 GCA_029863035.1 Acidimicrobiia bacterium
TGACACGTCGAACTCGTACTGATCGATCCCGCTGTATGGAAAGGCCTTGCGGACATCCCACGCCACTCCGGCAGCTCGCATGATGGGCCCGGTGACTCCGTACGCGTAGCACTCCTCGGGGGTGATGACTCCGACCCCTTGGGTACGCTCCATCCAGATGGGATTCTCCGAGAGCATGTCCTCGTACTCGGGGAGCCGACGCGGCATCATGTACAAGATGTTGTCGATGTCGTCTTGCCAGCCATCGGGGAGGTCGGCTGCCACCCCACCGGGGCGGATGTAATTGTGGTTCATCCGGAGGCCTGTGACCTTCTCGAAGAACTCGAGAAGTAGCTCACGCTCCCGCCAGCCGTAGATCATCATCGAGAGGGCCCCAACGTCCATGCCATTGGTCGCAAGCTGCAACAGGTGGCTGGCGATGCGGTTGAGTTCGGTCATCATCACCCGGATGGCAGAGGCCCGAGGAGGTATCTCGATTCCAAGCAACTTCTCTGTCGCTAGCGAGAAGGCCAGCTCGTTGAAGAACGGCGCGGCGTAGTCCATCCGGGTGACGTTGGTCGGCCCCTGGAGATAGGTGAGCACCTCGGCCGTCTTCTCCATGCCCGTGTGGAGATAGCCGATGATGGGCTTGACCCGTAGCACCCGCTCCCCTTCTAGTTCCAGCTGCAGCCTCAAGACACCGTGGGTGGAAGGGTGCTGTGGGCCCATGTTGATGATCTGGGTCTCCTGGTCCGATACATCGTCTTCCAACACGAAGTCGTCCGTCACAACAGCTCCGCGCTGGCCGGCAAGCACCGCGTCTGATTCCTCGTCGAGCATCTCCTGAGCACCTTCTGATGTGTACTTGCCGATCCAATCGGGCTCCTCGGTGCCACTCAGCCAGACATCATGAGTGCGGCGCCGATCGTCTTCCGTTTTGGACTCGGGATCGACTCCCTGCGGCGCCTCGGTGATGGTCGCCTCGGTGTCGCCCGTGGAAAGATCGGGTGGCTTGGCCATTAGCTCACCTCGTTGGACGACTTGAACTGAACCGGAACCGCACCTACCGAGTAGTCCTTGCGCAGCGGGTGGCCTACCCACTCGTCCGGCAGCACGATCCTGGTGAGCTCGGGATGGCCATCGAAGACAATCCCCATGAGGTCGTAGACCTCACGTTCGTAGTAGTCCGCTCCTGGGTACACCGCGGTGAGCGTGGGAACGGTCGGGTCGCCGCCCGGGACACCGGCTAGCAACCTCAGCCGAACACCAGCACTTATCGAAACCAGGTTCACCACGACCTCGAAACGAGGATCGCGATCGAGGTAGTCGACCGAGGTGAGGTCTACCAACATCTCATAGCCGTTGTCCTTGGCGGCTGCGGCGGCAGTGGCCAGTTGGGCGACAGGCACCGAGATGGTCTGCTGCCCAAGAGAGTCGCCGATCACGGCGCCCTCCACTGCGGCGGCAATGGCTGCTGTGGAGTCGCTCACTTGGCGGCCTCCAACACCTTTGCGTGCAGGGTGAGAATGCCATGCAGCAGCGACTGGGGGCCGGGGGGGCAACCCGGCACGTAGACGTCAACGGGAACGATCTGATCGACGCCTTGCACCAGGGCATAGTTGTTGAACATGCCACCGCTCGACGCACAGGCACCCATCGAGATGACCCACTTGGGCTCGGCCATCTGGTCGTACACCTGACGCAACACCGGAGCCATCTTCTGGCTCACCCGGCCGGCCACGATCATCAGGTCGGCTTGACGAGGAGAGGCCCGGAACACCTCCATCCCGAAGCGTCCCATGTCGTTATGGGCAGCCCCGGTGGCCATCATCTCGATGGCACAACATGCCAACCCGAACACAGCAGGCCACATCGATTTGGGCTGTGCCCACGCCGCCGCCCGCTCCAGCGTCGTGGTTAGGAATCCGGGCGGCTCGGCCAAACGGACCATTACGCCGCCTCCTCGTTGGGCGCAACCACCCGGCGATAGCGCGACCTGCTGGCGATGTTCCAATCGAGCGCCCCTCGTTTCCACACATAGGCCAGGGTCTCGATCAGGAGGAGCGTGAAGATGCCGACCGCAGCTACACCGGGCCAGCCAAGTTCGTGGTATCGGGTCGCCCAGGCGAACAGGAACACGATCTCGATGTCGAACAGGACGAACAACATCGCCACCAGGTAGAACTTGACCGGGAATCGCTGAGTGGGCTCTTGCAGCGGGACGATGCCCGACTCGTACGGCGCCAGCTTCTCAGGGGTGGGTCGTTTGGGGCTGATCCAGTAGGAGAAAACGAAAGAGAAGCCCGCAAAACCAACCCCTAGAAGGAACATAAGGGCCAGCGGTAGGTAATCGGCCAGCGTCAACGGCGGCCCCAGCACATGAGGGGCAGCTTAGGAGTCAGTGCTTGTGAAGGAAGTCACAAGCAGGCGGCGGGCTAGGCGATCCCCACCAAGTGCGTGACGTAGTTGGTACTGGGGATCGGATCCCCGGAGTTGTCGGTAGTCACCCATTCGGTGAAAGACAAGGGGCCTGGCCCGGAGTCGACTGTTAGCACCACTGTCACCGTCTCGAAAGTGCCCGCGATCATGGCTCCGATGGTGCACTCGACCCTAGAGCCGAGATCGGCGCAGCCGCCCTTCGTGGACCCGGCCGAGAAGAAAGAAGTGCCAGCCGGGTAGTCGCCACGCAGAACGACTCCACCGGTCTCGTCGAAGCCCAAGTTGTCCACCCTTGTCACGAAAGTGACGTTTCCGAGCACCGCTACGGGGTCCGGCAGAGCTGAGATCGGTGTCAGAACGAGACCGGCCGACGTATCTTCAACATCGATAGTGACAGTTGCTGCTGCCGATGTCAGTGTGCCGTCCGATATCTGGTAGGTGAATGTGTCGGTGACCTTGGCCAGCGGCGGGGCATATGTGCATCCGACTGCCCCGCACGAAACGAACCCACCACCCGTGGTTGCCCCAGCTGACACCACGATGGTGATTGGGTCACCATCGGGGTCGGAATCGTTACCTAGGAACGCCGCCGCAGGGATCAACGTGGGTGGGTTGCCCAATGGCAAGTGGAAGTACGGCTCCCAGACCGTCCCGAGGCCGTCGTCGTCGACCGCCACCGGTGGATCGTTGGTCGGGGAAATCGTGATGGTCGCTGTGGCAACGTTGGAGGTTGCACCGCCGGAGTCGTCCACGGTGTATGTGAAACTGTCGACAAAGTTCTCGGAACCATCATGGGTGTAGGTGAATGACCCGTTCAGGTTGAACACGAAGGCGCTCGAGTAAGCAGGCGGCGTAACCAGAGTGGCATTCCCCAGCGGGGGCGTGCCGTCTTCGGCATCCGTGTCGTTCTCGGCGACACCGTCGGTTCCCACAGTGGTAGAGAAGCTGCCACCTTCGGCCACCGCGAGTGGGTAGCTGTCATCGCTAGCAACGGGGTCGTCGTTGACAGCGGTCACCGCGATCTTGAAGCTGCGGGTGGGCGAGCGGTCGTCGCCACCGTTCAGGATTCCACCGTCGTCCATCATGTAGAGGTCGATGTCGGCAGAGCCGCTTGCGTTAGCTGTCGGCGTGAATGTCAGCGTGCCCGACGAGTCGACCGCCGGACCGGCCGCGAACAGTCCTGGGTTGCTGTTGGTGTCGATGACGAAGGTGAGGATCTGGGCAGACTCGTTGGGCATACCTGGATCTATCGAGGTGGCCCAGGCCGGTTCGACATAGGCGCCGGAATCTTCGCCGACGGTCACATCTGACCCCTTGCTGAAGTCAGGCTCGTCGTTGACCGGGTCCACCGTGATGGTGAAGGTGTAAGTGGCTGAGGTGTCGTCGTCGCCTGGGTTGGCGAAGCCCCCGTCGTCCTTTAGAACAACATCGATCACAGCCGAGCCGAAGGCGTCGTTGGCTGGGTCGAACTCGAGCTTGCCGTCGTTCTTGACCTTGGGCAGGGTGGCGAACAACCCCGGGTTGCTGTTACTGGTGACGACGAACGTCGGATTCTGGCCGGACTCGTTGGCCGGGCCCATGCTTATCAGTGTGGCCCACCCGGCCAAACCGTAGCCACCTGAGTCTTCCAACACGGTCGGAGAAATGCCGCCGGTGAAGCTCGGCTCATCGTTCACCGGGTCCACCGTGACCGTCACCGTGGCCGGCGTCGCACTGCACAGGGCGCTGGTGTCACAGATGTCGTAGGTGAAGGTATCTACGCCGTTCCAATCGGCGTCAGTCAGGGTGTAGTCGATGATCCCGCTGCCATCGATGCGCGGCACGGCTGTTCCATGCAAAGGGACGGCAACGATCGACATTGAGTCGACATCGAGGTTGAGGTCGAAGTCATTGCCGGCGGCAGGAATGGCAACGGCTCCATCTTCCCACGCATTGTCGGCATCGGGGATAGCGTCGGGCCGTCGGTTGGCGAGAGTGATTTCGACCGTGCTCGGGTAGGTAGCCGTGTCGTAGGCAATCCACAGATCGTTGTGCTTGACGACCAGACGAAGCACCAGCAAGCGGCCGGGGAGGATTGAGGTATCCAGGTGACCCAGTGACAGGGTGCGGTAGACCCAAGTGGAAGATCCACTGTTCCACTCGTTCACGTGCTGTTCGCCAGAAGCCACCGTTGTGCACACTGTGGCCGTGGCATCGCAGTCCTGCCACCACCACTTGGCGTGGCCATCATCGTTGGGATCGAATCCCGCCGCCGTACTCCACAGGTTGAGCGTCGTCGGGCCTTGCACCTCGAGCCCGGAAACACCCGCTGGCAACGCCCACTGGTGATATTCGGTGGGATCGGACGAAGTCTCGTTGCCACCTGTGTTGATGGTCCGGCCGGGATCTGTGTCTGCGTCGTAGTCGGGCAATGGCACGGCCGGGGGCGGCGTGGTGGTGAAGAACGAGGTGTCCGCCGAATGGGCTCCGGACCCCAAGAAATAGGTACCAAGAGCCACCCCGTCGTCGACAGTGATGTAGACGGTGGCGTTGACCGGGGGTGCTGTCCCGTCGGAGGCCGAGTAGGTGAACTCATCGACGCCGACGAAGGTGGGATCTGGCGTGTAGGTGAAAGAACCATCGGCAGCGAAGACCAACACCGTGGTCCCTCCGCTGATGGGTCCGGACACCCATGCAGCTGTCAACGGATCGCCGTCCTCGTCGTGGTCGTTGCCAAGCACACCCGGAAGGGCCACGGAGAAGCCAACTCCCTGATCCGTCGTGTAGCCATCGTCCACCGCTACTGGAGCGATGTTGACGTCGTTGACAGTGACGGTGATGGTCTCTGAGTCGGAGAGCAGTCCGGCACCGTCATCGGTGGCCACGACATCGAAGGTGTGATCACCGTCTTGGGCCTCAGTTGGGGTCCACGAGAACACTCCACCGGCCGTTATCGCGGCGCCGGCGGGAACAGTGCCGGCCAAGCTGAAGCTCAAGGTATCGGCTGGGACGTCACTATCTGACGCAGTGGCGGTGAAGCCCAGCGCCACCAACTCATCGATGGTCTTGTTACCAACCGGATCGAGTACTGGAGCACTGTTGACGTCGTTGACAGTGACCGTGATGGTCTCTGAGTCGGACATGTTGGGTGGGCCGTCATCGGTGACCACCACGTCGAAAGTATGATCGCCGTCTTGGGCATCGGTTGGGGTCCACGAGAACACTCCACCGGCCGTGATGGCTGCACCAGCTGGAACGGTGCCGGCCAATGAGAAGGTCAAGGTGTTGGCTGGCAGATCAGCGTCTGTGGCAGTGGCGGTGAAGCTCAACGCCACCAACTCGTCGACCGACTTGTTACCAACCGGATCGAGAACGGGGGCAATGTTGACCTCGTCAACCGTGACCGTGATGGTCTCTGAGTCACTGAGCAGTCCGGCACCATCATCGGTGACCACCACGTCGAAGGTGTGATCACCGTCTTGGGCCTCGGTTGGGGTCCACGAGAACACCCCACCGGCCGTGATAGCTGCACCAGCTGGAACAGTGCCGGCCAATGAGAAGGTCAAGGTGTCGGCCGGGACGTCACCATCTGTAGCAGTTGCGGTGAAGCCCAGCGCGGCTAGCTCGTTGACGCTCTTGTTGCCAACCGGATCGAGAACCGGGGCGTCGTTCGTTGCACCGATGTTCAAAGTGACCGTGGCAACATCCCAAGCGCCGTTTCCGTCGGATGCGGTATAGGTGAACGAATCCGAGCCATTCCAATCAGCATCTGGCGTGTAAGTGAAAGAGCCATCGGCATTCATGGCCACCGTTCCGTTGGCTGGAGCCGTCGCCACGGTCGTAGTGATGGGATCGCCGTCCGGATCGGAGTCATTCACCAACACCCCGGGGGCCGGAACCACAAGAGCGGTGTCTTCGGCGCCAACAAAGGAGTCATCGTTAGCTACGGGGTTGGAGTTAACCGGGGGTACGACCGGGGGTACGACCGGGGGTTCGACCGGGGGTTCGACCGGGGGTTCGACCGGGGGTTCGACCGGGGGTTCGGCGTCTTCCTCAGCGGCAGGGGCGTCGTATACCGATTTCACCGTCAGAGAGACGACGGCGGTGGCGCACAGGCCCCCATCGTCGCAGATTCGATAGGTCAGTGAGTCGGGTCCGAAGAAGTCGGCATCTGGCGTGTAGACAACATTGCCGGCGACGATGGCCGCCACACCGTGGGATGGGCCGGCAACCACGGTGGGCACGCCGAGCGGGTCGTCGACATCGGAGTCGTTGGCGCGGACATCCACCGTCACCGACGAGTCCTCATCGAGCGCAGCAAAGTCGGCCGCGGCCACCGGGGCGTCGTTGACGGGGGCCACGGTGATCGTCACGACAGCATCGGCCAGGGCTCCGTCGTCATCGCGCACCGTGTAGCGGAATCCATCGCTTCCGGTGAAGCCGGGATTGGGGTTGTAGTACACGCTGGCGCCAATCACCGTCACGGTGCCGTTCAGCGGACCGTTCGACAACAGGATCGTGGACGGGTCGAGCGTGCCGTCGGGGTCGGAGTCGTTGGCCAAGATCTCGATGCGGATGGCGGTGTCCTCGTCCACGGAGACGGCGTCGTCGACGGCGAAGGGAGCGGCGTTGACTGCCAACACCGCAACCACGACTTCGGCCGTACCCACGGTCTTGCCGTCGAGCACGATCCCGTAGACGAAAGAGTCCGTGCCGTTGAAGCCGGGCTCGGGCGTATAGGTCACGGTGCGGTCTGCGTTGATGGTGACTGTTCCAAAGCCAGGCTGCGTAACGATCGACAGCGTGGCGCCGTCTATGGAGATGTCGTTGCTGAGAACGGAAACAACCTGCGGTTCTTCCTCGAGGCCTGCGATGGAATCGTCAACGGCTCTCACGATCGCGGCCGGAGCCTCGAACACTTCATCTGGGATATCCAGCACCCCCGCCCCAACGATTCCCACCGTGGCGGTGGCTGCGAGTCCGGCGACACCGACCGCCGAGCCCACTTGCTGTACCGCGCCGACGAAGCGAAGGAACGGAAGCTGGGCCAACCACGACAGAGGTCCTGCGACCCAACGCAATTTGCCCATCGAGATATTGAGGAAGGCCCGAACAACTTCTGGATCGAATTGAGTGCCGGCGTTGCGGGCTAGCTCTTCGCGAGCCGCCAGCGGGGCCATGGCCTTCTTGTATGAGCGCACGGTGGTCATCACGTCGTAAGCGTCGGCAACTCCGGTAAGGCGGCCGCCCAACGACATTTCCTCGCCCTTCTTGCCGTTGGGATAGCCGTTGCCGTCAAAGCGCTCGTGATGGTCTTCGATGGTGTTGGCGAATGGGCCCAGCCACTCCAGAAGCGGGGCACACAACTCGGCCCCGTAGGTGGGATGCTTCTTGATCTCTTCCCACTCGTCGTCATCCAAGGCGCCGGGCTTGTTCAAGACGGCTGCGTCCACCTTGAGCTTGCCGATGTCGTGCAGCAGTGCCGCCCAACGCAGCTTGGCCCGGTCGACCTCGGGGATGTCCATCTCTTCGGCCAACATCTCGACGTAGGCGCGCACCCTCTCGGCGTGACCGCGCGTTAGGCGATCGTGCGTATTGAGCTTCGAGGTGAGTTGGAGAATGAACTGGGCCGCCGAGGTGAGGTCGTCCTCGAAATTCTGAGATTCTGCGAATTCGATCTGGGCTTTGAGATGCTTAACAGATGATCCCGACTTCAACGCGGTCTTGAAGCGGGTCGGGGCTTTGTCCGGGAACACCATGGTGAGCTGCATGAGGGCAGCAAGGGGAAGGAAGCGGCGAGCCGCCTTGTCGACGACGAACAGCACCGCGGTGGACACGACGAGGATGGCGGCCCACCAACCTGCCACCTGGAGCAGCGTGCCCGGCTTGGGAAGAACCTTGGCCAGCCAGATCGAGGCGATGATCGAGGCGATGATCGGTGCCGTGAACACCGCAGCGCGCAGCATGAAGGCCAGGGCAGGTTTGCCTTCCCAGACGTTCTGATTCTGGTTCTCTGTTTGTGGTGGCGAGCCCACGCCGAATGCACCTTGGATTGATTGCTCAACCAGATATCGGTGGGCTAGTTACCGAACTTGACTGAATCCGCTTTCAGGGCGGGCGGTCCAAGAACGGTCCGAATGACTAGCTATCAGGGACGAGGTCCCACTTCCACCAAGCGCTCCAGCATGCGGTAGGTGCGCTCGGCCACTCGGGGATCTTCCTCATCCATGATGTTCGCCATGATGCGCAGCACCCCGTTCATCAGAGGGCGGGACCGCAGCCCCGTTCGAACCAGAGTCCTCATCAAGGCCGGATTGCCAATGGCTCTGACAAAGGCCCGCGCCACGCGGTGGTAGAGGCCGTAGCGGTCTTCCAGCGCCTGCGGATAAGCAGCCAGCAAACCAAGGTCGCCTGCTTCCAGCGCTGCCCCGATGTGCGACGCTGCCATGCGACCCGTCTCGTACGCGTAGTCGATGCCTTCCCCGTTGAACGGGTTAACTGCCCCCGCTGCGTCGCCAACCAACAACCAATTGCGGCCACACTTAGGGCCCACCGAGAAGGCCATAGGAAGCTTGCCGCCCACCGGTTCGCTGATGGCGCTGGAGCGATCTACCCCCCAGTGCTCGGGCAGTTGATCGACAAGCGCGTCGAGGAGGTCGCTGGTGTTGATTTCCTTCCATCCCTTGAAGGTGGAGAGCACTCCTACCCCAACGTTGATGGTGCCATCGCCGAGCGGGAACACCCATCCGTAGCCCGGGATCGACCTTCCGTCGGCGTCCCTCACATCGAGATGGCTCTCTATATAGGGATCGGTCGACCGTTCGCTGGTGAAGTAGCCGCGCAGGGCCAGTGCATATGGATATCCCTTGGTGCGGTTGGTGCCCAGTTGGCGCCCAAAGCGGGACAGGGAACCGTCGGCGACCACAACAACACGGGGTTGCACCTCTTCTATCTCGCCGTTGCGAACCAGTTGCACGCTCGACACACCATTACCGTCGGCGATCGCCCTCGCCTCGGTGCCCTGCCGGATAACCGCCCCCTGTTTCTCGGCCAGCATGGCCACCTGAGCATCGAGGTCGGCACGGCGGATCACCCCACCCCACGACGGGTACTTGGTGTGGGTTGGCCACTCCATCTCGAGCATGATGTCGCCGGCGTAGGAACGCAATCCCGTGGTCTTGTGGAACTCGATCGCGGAGAAGTCGTAACCCATCTCCTCCAGCTCGAATATGGCCCGCGGGGTTAGACCGTCGCCGCAGGTCTTCTCCCGCGGATACTCCTTCTTCTCGGCAACCACGACTTCATGGCCGGCTCGCGCCAACCAGTGTGCGGCGGCGGTGCCGGCCGGCCCACCGCCAACCACCAAGATCTCGGGAGAGGTCATGAGTCTGAGGCTAGAGAGGAGCCGTTAGTAATCGAATATCGAAACGGCCCCTTCCCCCTCAGGGGGAAGTACCTCGGGCCCGTCTCCTCCCCCATCGGGGGAGGTGCCGAGCAAAGCGAGGCGGAGGGGGCTCTTGCCCGAGGGGATGGGGGTGGAGTCGACCAGCTTTCCTCCCCACCCTCCCCCTGGCCCCCTCCCTGGAGGGAGGGGGAGAAACACCTACTCGCCCGCCGCTTCGAGCGGCTCGCCTCCAGCGACGACGCCGCAGTCGACCAGGGCGGACGGCAGGTCCTGGCCGCCGAACTCGACCCGCTCGAAGATGACGACGGCAAGCAGCTCTTCCTCCATGAGACTCGCCCCGAACCCAGGCATCTGGGCTCCGCTGCTCCCCACTGGAGTGTCGTTAGCCCCATAGGTCGCCTCAGGCCAGCCAAGAGTTCCCAACGTGATCCATTGCAGATGGTCGCTGCACTGCGACTCGGGGAACGTGGCGAGCACCGACCCTCCTGCCAAGGCCGGGAAATTCCCGGCGCCCTGCCCATTGGCTCCATGACATCCGGCGCACAGCCCGTATACCTGCTCGCCCATGGCCCGGAAATTGACCTGCTCAACTCCGAACTGGGATCCGTCGCAATTGGAGGCGATGCCGCTCTCCGGATCTATCGCTAGCTGAGCACCGTCGCCGCATCCGGGACCGTTGGGGAGGAAGACGGCGTAGAGGAAGGCGAAGGCGGGAACGATGATGAACGCGGCCGCTAGCCATCGCGGCACGCCCGTGGGGGACTTCGCGACCGGTTCGAGCTCGGGCTCCGGTTCGGGCTCCGAGTCTGGCAGCGCCGGCTCGGCCTCGACCACCTCGACTTCGACCGCCTGAGGGGCAGCCGGCGCTGCAGCCGGGGCGGAGGCGTCGGCCGGTGCCGAATCCGGTGCACTGGCTGCCGCGGCGCCGCCTCCCGAGCCGGCGACAATCTCCCCTCCGCCTGCCCATGCAGTAAGAACGTCCTCAACCGCCACACCATCGGCCTTGGCGCGCGCCTGGGCCGAACGCAGTGTCATGTCCGGGGTACTTCTGATCTTGGCCGCGGCTTGGGCGATTAGCTCATCCACCGTTGCTCCTAGTCCAGTGCCGCAATGTACCCAGCCAGCGCCGCCAGGTCGACGTCCGACAGATAGTCGTACGAGGGCATGATCGACCACGGCCTGGCGGTCTCGCCGCTACGCGGTGAAGCCAGGTGCTCGAGAGTCCAGCGGACGCTGTCAGTCGGGCTGCGCGAACCGGCGTGCATCAGATCGGGCCCAAGGCGGGTCAGGCCGAGCTGATGTGGCTCGTCATTGGCATAGTCCCCAGCCATGCTGACGGGCCCTAATCCGACGTCACTGACGATGGGGCGAACCTGTTGAGTGTGGCAATACATGCATCCTTCGCTGATGTAGACCTCTCGGCCCGCCTCCTCCACTCCACTGAAGGCCCTCTCTTCTCCGGTCAGACTGGCCTCAGTGTGCGATGACTCCGCCAACGGAACCAGCGCGACGGCCAAAGCCGCAAGAAGGAACAGCCCAAGCGACCCCCACACCAAAGCTCCCGGAGCTATCGGAGCAGCGATCAAGGCTTGGTTGTCGTCCCCTTCTTCCCCGAGCGGCGCAGGCCTGACTGCGACGGTCCGCACCGATTGACCGCCTCTGAAGAGATCGAACGTGAAGATCAACTGCCCGATAACAAAGATCCCGACTCCAACCCACACCACAACGAACCAGGCATCAAGCGGCCGCACCGAATCGATGAAGGCGGGACCGACCGCAGGCGGCGCACCCGAACTTGCCTCGCCCAACCAGCCGAGACCCTGTTGAAGTCCGGCCGCCCACCACCCGAACGCCGCGATGCCGAGCCCGGTTGCGGATGCCCACCAATGGGCGTTGCGCCTTCCCTCGCCGAGGAACACGGTGTAGCTGTAGGCCGCCAACCACATGGCGGCGGCCCCGAGTAGCACGATGAGCTCAAAGGCGAAGGTCCACCCTGTGAACTGCAGGATGCTGGAGGGGGAACGCAGTGCCTGAACGAGGTTGTGGACCGGAACCAAGGCGAATGCTGCTGCGCCCGTCAACAAGAAGCGGTCGACGGGTTCGCCGCCCTTCCACCGTCCGGTCATCTGCTTGGCGAGGTCGGAAAGAATCGCCCAAACCGGGATCAGTAACACGAAAGCGAAAACGATCGCCACCGACTCCAGCCAATCCGGGGCGGGACCGAAGACCCCGAATCGGGGGCCGAGCCAAGCGGCGACGAAAGCGAACGACCAAAAGCCGATACGGCCAACACGGGTTGGCTCGCTCTTCCCGGCCAGCTGGCCCACCACCCAGTAGGCGGCACCGATTGCCGCCCCCACCAGGCCCGTGAGCAGGAATGCCGAAGCCGAGAACCAGTTGAGCAATGCCGAGTTCAGCCCTTTGAACCCTGGGATCGCTCCGATCAGGAAGGCCAGTTCCATCCACCCCACCGCCCCCACCAGGAACCACACGGCCGGAGAGCCGATGGCTTCGCTTCCGGCGATGGTGCGCCACAAAGCGACAACGGCAGCGGCCAGGCCGACGAGGAACGCGATGTCTGCCACCAGCGGCATCTCGAGATAGACAAGGCCCTGGCTCTGCCCAGCACCTATGGCGACGGTGCCTATTACCACCCCTGCCGTCGTGGCGACAAGCCCGGCTATGGCAAGAGCCGGACTACTGAGACCGCGCCCCACAAGGCGAGGGACGATGAAATGAGCTGCCCCCAAAGCCCCGATAGCGAGCCAACCGAAAACCAACAGAGTTGTGGCCATCGGCCGCAGTCGGCCAAAGGAAAGGAAGCCGCTGCCACCTCCCAGGTCCGGCCACGTCAGTTGCAGCTGATTGACCAAGAAGGCCAAGCCGCCAACCACCCCGAAGGCCGTAGACACGAGAGCATGGAGCCTGGCGACTCGGTCAGTGGATGGAGCGCTCGACGGAGCCTTCTCCTGTGTTGTCTCCGTAGTCAACTGGTCCTTCCCGGTTGTCGCCGGTCGCCACGATAACGAAGCCGGCCCTCCCCCCGGCGACCCATTGGCACATCGCGGGTCGATTTATCCGGAGACCGGTTGTACCTACAATGCGCCGACCCCGGAGGGAGATGAGTGGAAGACGCGCAGCGAACACGTGTGGGCATCGTCGGCCTCATTGCCGGCCTTGCCATTTTCACAGCAGGGTTCATGGCGGTTCACTTCATCGGTCTCCCCGAGACGGATTCCATCGGCCGAGACCTCTACCCATTCGTGCCCCGAGGTTGGCAATGGGATATCGGTGCCAAGATCGTGGCATTGATCGGATCGCAGATCATGGTCGCCGCCGTCGTCTTCGGCTGGCTGTTCGATCGGACATTGACCTGGGCTCGAGCTTCGGTAGGAGCGATGATCTTCACCATGGAGATAATCGTGTGGCTCGGCATCGTCCCCAACGAATGGCTTGGGCTGGCCCAAGGCGAGTTCGCGTGGACCTCCCAGAAGGTGGCGTTCACCCTGCCCAGTTGGCTTGTGTTGAACAACGGGATCTCGATTAGCTACGGCGCCATAAAGGACATAGTTTCTGGGACGTACGCAGCGGGGGTACTGGGAGCAGTGCTGGTCGGGATGTACAAGTACCAGGAGTGGGACAAGACGCGAGGCGAAGCCAAGCCCCTGCCGCTGTCCGACTATGGCCGGCCCGTGGTGAAGGAAGGCAGCAGTGGCTAAAACCGACGTCTGGTTCGAAACCCCTCCCTTTCGCGACGACTATCAGCTCACCGAGGTCGACCCCTCATATCTGAGCGCAGCAGTCAAACCGAAGCAGTTCCTCCACATCGACCAGGCGGAGTGCATCTTGTGTGAGGGCTGTGTAGACATCTGCCCGTGGAAGTGCATTCACTACCTCTCGGTCGACGCCATCTACGAAGCCACCAACACCAAGGACCCCAATGCCGACCCCGAGGCGTTCGGCATGTTCGTTGTCGACGAGGACGAGTGCACCCGCTGTGCGCTGTGCATCGACCGCTGCCCAACCGGGGTCATCACCCTCGGCAAGTTCGAAGGCTCTCTCGCCGCCTCAGCCGACGACGTTGGGCTGGCACCGTGGGAAGTGGACACCGGCCAACGAGATTTCAAGAACGGCTACGCATACGGGATGCGGTGGTGAACTTTGGCTAACGGGAACGGCAGCGGAAACGGCAAAGTGACGATCGGCGAGCGCTTGTCAGATGTGGGCACCAAGGTGCGCGGGAGCGCGGTGTGGTCATCGATCTTCCGGCCGGGCTCACCGTTCCGGGAGGGCTACTCAGATAGTCCCCGTAACCGCTCCTACGTGATCATGAACAACGTCCTGTATCACCTCCACCCGGTGAAGGTGAAGCGCCACGGAGTGAGGCTGTCGTACACGCTGTGCCTGGGCGGGCTCAGCTTCTTCCTCTTCATACTGCTCACCATCACTGGCATCTTCTTGATGTTCTATTACCGGCCCACCTCGCCCCAGGCATACATCGACATCCAACAACTTCACACAGGCGTGGCGTTCGGCGAGTTGGTGCGCAACATGCACCGCTGGGGAGCCCACCTCATGGTGTTGACGGTCTTTCTCCACATGGCCCGGGTTTTCTATCACGGTGCATACAAGCCGCCGCGAGAGTTCAACTGGGTGGTCGGAGTAGTTCTTCTGTTCCTCACCCTGATGCTGTCATTCACCGGCTATTTGCTGCCTTGGGACCAGCTGGCCATCTGGGCGGTGACGGTGGGAACCAACATGGGCAACTACACACCGGTATTCGGTCCTCAGGTGAGCTTTGCCTTGCTCGGCGACTTGAGGGTGACGGCCGACACCCTCCTTCGATGGTATGTGTTACACGTGCTCGCGTTCCCGTTCATCATCGTGATCTTCATGGCCGTCCACTTCTGGCGAGTACGCAAAGACGGCGGAATCTCAGGGCCGCTCTAGACATGGCGATTCCCGAACACCTGCTGCGACGATCCGCAGAGGCGAAAGCCAAGGCCACCGGTCGTGACGTCGAAGAGATCATGGCTGAACTACGCGGCGACGCTCCGGCCGCGCCGAGCAGTGATGCTCCCACCGCCGAGGCCGCCGCAGCGGAGGCTCCGCCGGCGGCGCCGATCCAACCTGCACCAGCGGCGCCTGCCATACCCGAGGGGGTGCGCACCCAGCGGCTGTTGACGGTTGTCAAGTCGGGAGCCATCCAGCAGGTCAAGGCCGAGCCGACAGACAAGGTGAACGTGTGGCCTCACCTGGTGGCAATTGAGTTCGTAGCCCTGCTCATCGTTACTGCGGCGTTGGTCATATTCTCAGTGTTCGTGGACGCTCCTCTGCTCGAGTTGGCCAACTTCAACGAACAGCCAAACCCGTCGAAGGCCCCCTGGTACTTCCTTGGTCTGCAGGAGTTGCTCAGTTACTTCGACCCCCAGGTTGCCGGCGTGCTCATGCCTGGTTTGGGCCTGGCTGGGCTGGCAGCCATCCCCTACATAGATCGCAACCCATCAACCCGCCCGGCCGACCGCAAGCTGGCCATCATGATCTTCTCCATTTTCCTCATGGCCGCCGCCCTACTCACCATGTTCGGATCGTTCTTCCGGGGCCCAGGCTTCAATTTCACCTTCCCCTGGCAGGACGGGATCTTCTTCGACTTCTGATGAGTGGCACCCAGATCT
>JAOTWH010000206.1 GCA_029863035.1 Acidimicrobiia bacterium
CCGGCGAAGCCCTTGCCCTTGGTGACACCGGCCACGTCGGCCAGCATCCCTTTGGCGAAAACGTCTGAGGCACGGAACTCCTGGCCGGCGGTGAACTCGGTGCCCTCATCCACCTTGACCTCCACAGTGTGGCGAGCAGGTGTGATCTTCGCCTTGTCGAAATGGCCGGCCTGTGGCTTGTTGACCTTGCCAGGAGCGAGTTCGCCGTAGGTGATCTGGATAGCCGAATAGCCGTCCTTTTCGGCCGTCTTGACCTGGGAGATTCGGCACGGTCCGGCGCGCAGGACCGTCACCGGCACCGCTGAGTCACCATCGAAGATCTGGGTCATGCCCACCTTCTGCGCCAGCAGGGCATTCATAACTTGATCTCCACTTCGACACCCGCTGGCAGGTCGAGGCGCATCAGCGAATCAACCGTCTTGGGGGTGGGATCCAAAATGTCGATGAGCCGCTTGTGGATACGCATCTCGAAGTGCTCGCGTGAGTCCTTGTCGACATGCGGTCCGCGGATAACGCAGTAGCGATGCACCTCGGTGGGAAGCGGCACGGGGCCAGTGATCTTGGCTTGAGTACGCACAACCGTCTCGGCGATCTTGCGCGCCGATTCATCGACCACTTCGTGGTCGTACGCCTTGAGGCGAATCCGGATCTTCTGTGCGTCAGCCATATCTGGTTACTCGTTACTCGTTTCTCGCTACTCGACGATCTTTATGACTCGGCCGGCACCCACTGTGCGTCCACCTTCGCGGATGGCGAAGCGAAGTCCCTCTTCCATGGCGATGGGGTGGATGAGCTCCACCGTCATCTCGGTGTTGTCACCGGGCATCACCATCTCGGTGCCCTCGGGCAGGGTGACGTTGCCGGTGATGTCTGTGGTGCGGAAATAGAACTGGGGCCGATAACCGGGGAAGAAGGGGTTGTGACGCCCACCTTCTTCCTTGGTGAGGACGTAGACCTGGGCCTCGAACTTGGTGTGGGGGGTGATAGAGCCCGGATCGCACACCACCTGGCCTCGTTCCACATCGTCTTTGCCGGTGCCTCGCAACAACAGGCCAACGTTGTCGCCTGCTTGGGCCTCATCCAACAGTTTGCGGAACATCTCAACGCCGGTGACTGTGGTGGTCTGGGTGTCGCGGATGCCCACGATCTCAACGGTGTCTCCAGAGTGCAACATGCCTTGTTCCACCCGACCGGTCACCACGGTGCCTCGCCCGGTGATGGAGAACACGTCCTCGATCGGCATCAGGAAGGGTTTGTCGACGTCGCGCTCCGGCTGGGGGATGTAGTCATCGATGGCAGCCATCAGCTCCACGATCGAAGCAGCGCCTGTCTCGTCGCCCTCGAGGGCCTTGAGGGCCGAACCCTTCACCACCGGGATCTCATCGCCGGGGAACTCGTACTCGGTCAAAAGGTCACGCACCTCGAGCTCCACCAGGTCCAACAGCTCAGCGTCGTCGACCTGGTCTGTCTTGTTCAGATACACCACGATGTATGGCACCCCCACCTGGCGCGCCAACAGCACGTGTTCACGGGTCTGGGGCATGGGGCCATCGGCGGCAGATACCACCAAGATGGCGCCGTCGACCTGGGCGGCTCCGGTGATCATGTTCTTGATGTAGTCGGCGTGACCAGGCATGTCGACGTGGGCGTAGTGGCGGTTGTCCGTCTCGTACTCCACGTGAGCAATGGCGATGGTGATGCCTCGCTCGCGCTCTTCTGGTGCCTTGTCGATCTGGTCGAAGGCGGTGAACTCCACGTTGGGGTTACTTTCCGCCAGGACCTTGGTTATCGCCGCGGTGAGCGTTGTTTTGCCATGGTCGATGTGACCCATCGTCCCTACGTTGAGGTGTGGCTTAGTGCGCTCGAACTTCTCCTTGGCCATCTGTCTGTTTCTCCTTTATTCGCCCGTCGTCGCAGAAACGATCTCTTCTGCAACGGAAGCGGGGACTTGCTCGTATGAATGGAACTGCATCGTGTAATTGGCCCGGCCCTGCGAAAGCGACCTGAGGTCGGTCGAGTAACCGAACATCTGAGCCAGAGGTGCCAGGGCAGCCACAACGTGGGCGTTGCCGCGTTGCTCCATCGATTCGACTCTCCCCCTGCGGGAGTTGAGATCGCCTATCACTTCGCCCATGTATTCCTCGGGCGTCACAACCTCGACCTCCATCATCGGCTCGAGCAGGACCATTCCGGCTCGCTTCGCTGCCGCTTGTAGCGCCATCGATCCTGCGATCTTGAAAGCCATTTCCGAAGAGTCGACTGCATGGCTGGATCCGTCGATCAAGATGGCTCGCACATCGACCACTGGATACCCGGCGAGGATCCCGGCGTCCAGCGCTCCCTCGATGCCGGCGTCGACCGAGGAGACGTACTCCTTGGGAACGTTGCCCCCCTTGGTGGCGTCGATGAATTCGTAACCCCCTCCTGGGCCGGTGGGTTCCAGGCTTATGACAACATGGCCGTATTGGCCCCGGCCGCCGGTCTGGCGAACGTACTTGCCCTCGACTTTCTCGACCGCCTTCTTGATGGTCTCGCGGTATGCCACCTGGGGGCGGCCAATATTGGCCGCGACCTTGAACTCCCGCGTCAGACGATCGACCAGCACCTCGAGATGCAGCTCCCCCATGCCCGAGATGATGGTTTGACCGGTTTCCTCGTCGGAGCGGACCAAGAAGGTCGGATCTTCTTCCGCGAGTCGAGCCAGGGCACCACCAAGCTTCTCTTGGTCGATCTTGGTCTTGGGCTCGATAGCGACCGCGATCACCGGAGCCGGGAATGTCATCGCCTCCAGCTGAATGGCGTTCTTGGCGTCACTCAGGGTGTCTCCGGTGCTGGCGTTCTTGAGCCCCACAGCGGCAACGATGTCCCCGGTGAAGATGTCATCGATGTCTTCGCGATGGTTGGCATGCATGCGCAAGAGCCGACCGATGCGTTCTGTCTTGTTCGTTGTGGAGTTGAGGACTGCGTCGCCCTTGGAGGCGCGGCCCGAGTAGACCCTGAAGTAGGTGAGCTTGCCAACGTGGGGGTCGCTCATGATCTTGAAAGCGAGAGCCGAGAACGGCTCGTCATCAGAAGGACGCCGGTCCATCGCCTCGTCGTGGTCCTTCGGACTGAAACCTTGGATCGGCGGAAGGTCCACCGGAGAGGGGAGGTAGTCGATTACGGCGTCGAGCAGGGGCTGGACGCCCTTGTTCTTGAAGGCCGAGCCGCACAGCACGGGCACGAACACTTGCTGGAGAGTGGCCGCCCGCACTGCAGAGCGCACCTCATCGGGAGAGATGTCAAGTTCCTCCAGGTACTTCTCAAGCAGCTTGTCGTCGACGTCGGCGCAGGCCTCGATCATCTTGCCGCGCCATTCGTTGGCGGAATCTTTCAATTCAGCTGGGATCTCGACGGTATTCCATACCGAACCGTCGTCGGCCGCCCAGATGTGCGCTTTCATCTCAACCAGGTCCACCACGCCAACGAAATCGCCCTCGGCACCAATCGGAATCTGGATCGGAACCGGGCGTGCGCCGAGACGGTCTGTCATCGACTG
>JAOTWH010000033.1 GCA_029863035.1 Acidimicrobiia bacterium
AGACTCTTGGTACGACAGACCGGGCCAGGCGTAAGAAGGGATCCTCAACCCGAAGCGGAGTGCGGCTCTGTTGGTCACTGGGGCGCGATGCTAGAGGTCGTGTCGATCGAATCTCCTCGTTGTTGCGCCCCGATCATCGCTCAAACGCCGCGGGGATGCCCTCGCAGCGAAGCAAAGCGCACTTCATCGGTGGCGCGGGGCGTTCGCCCGTTGGCGCTGCACCTCAACTCGACTCGCCCACGACGCCCTCGCAGATCGCGGAACGCGACGCAGTTGAAGCATTGCTCCACATCCACCTCTCCGTGCTTCGGGCAGCGCATTCGGCCCGACTTCATGGGTGCCCAAGCCATAGCGCACTCCCTCGCCATCAACATGGCCCACTTCCGGGCGGGCGGCTAGAGGCATACTGCTCATTGGGGACTAGTCACTAGGTGAGCGCGCTCCTTGCGTCTGGCCGACTACCTGGAGTGGTGATAGGTTGTCGCTGAGGGCTAAGAAACGGTACGGACGAAGGAACAGGGAATGGCAGGGATCTACATCCAGCTTTCTGATGAGCTGGCGGCAAAGGCCGAACAGCATGGCCTCATGACGAACGAAGTATTCGAGCGGGCATTGCGGCGCGAGCTGACTGCGGCCACGGACTTGGGGTATCACACGAAGTCCAACGGAGATGATGATCGCTACATGGAGGGATACGAGCTGGGGGCCTGTTGGATCAAAGACGCCACGTTCAACGAGATCTCAGAGGTTGCAATGTGGCGAGGCGAGATATGGCGCCAGTTCTCTCTGAACCCCTCGACCCACACACTGCCGGCGGCTATCTGCCGCATGCAGGGCTTGGAGCCACCGCAAGGAACCTCATATTGGGTAGAGCGCTCCCCCTTCATTGATGGTCTGCTTGATGCTGTTGGGGGATTGTGGAGGGCTGCCACCGGCTGATTTGGAAGTGTCAGCTGTCGAGATCCTGGGAAGTCAGAGCTTGGTGTCGGCGTTGACTTCTGTGAGCTCCGAAAGGCACCCACTTGAAAGACATCATCGAGCTGTTGCGCGATCCCGAGACGACCGTCGCGGTGGTTGGGGCAACGGATAATCCGTCGAAATACGGCGCTCGCATCTATCGAGACCTCAAGGCCAAGGGATTCACTGTGTACCCGGTGAATCTGACCAGAGATACAGTCGACGGTGACAAGGCGTACGCCTCGATCACCGACATCGCGGAGCCCCCGACCCTCGTCGACCTCGTCGTGCCACCGGCGCGCACTTTACGGGTGCTCCAGGAGTGTCTCGAAGCCGGAATCATGAACGTGTGGGTGCAGCCGGGTGCCGGCAGCCCAGAGGTTGTCGAATTCCTTGTCCGCAACGGCTTCAACTACCTCGCCGACGACGCCTGCATCATGGTTGAAAGCCGCGTTCTGGCGTAGAACTTCTTGGGTCGGGGCAGGCGCCTCCAGGAAGTCTCAGCGGGAATGCCCAGCTCAACACGGGGTTGAACCACTGCAATCCATAAACAAGGAGAGAAATGTCTGTCGCCACGCGCGAAATCAACGGGACGACCCTGCCGGCCGCCGGCACTTGGGTGCTCGACCCATCACATAGTCACTTCGGTGCGGTGGCCCGCCACCTCGTTGTCACCAAAGTCCGAGGAGAGTTCGGCGAGGTCGCCGGTTCATTCACCATCGCAGAGGATCCTGCGGAATCGTCAGCCGAGCTGACCATCCAGGCCGCAAGCATCACCACCGGAACCGAGGATCGCGACAACCACCTGAAGTCGCCCGACTTCCTCGACGTCGACAACTTCAAGGAGCTGCGATTCCGCAGCACCAGCCTGGAGCTCGACGGAACGAGTGGCAAGATCCACGGCGATCTGACTATTCGTGACATCACTAAGCCCATCACGCTCGACTTCGAGTTCCTCGGGGTGATCACCGATCCGTTCGGCAACGACAAGGCGGCCTTCAACGCCGCGGGCGAGCTGAACCGTGAAGAGTGGGGCCTGGTGTGGAATGTCCCCCTCGAGTCCGGCGGCCTGCTGGTCTCCAAGACGTTCAAGCTCGAGATCGAGGCCCAAGCGGTCTTGCAGAGCTAGCCCGGTTCCAACCCGGAGAACAGCCGTCCCTCGGGGCGGCTGTTCTCGTTGAAGGCATGCCAGTTACCCTCCTTGTTCCTTGAACGCTTCACAGATATTCGACGCGTGGCATAACGCCGCCCGTGCCCTTCTCCCTACCGATGCCGAGGTGTGGGACGGTCACTCCCATATCGGCGCCAATGATCCCGACGGCGTCATCGGGAGAGCGGAAGACCTAATCGGCTCGTTACGGGCCGCCGGCCACCGCCGTGCCGTTGTCATGACGAGCCGCGATGCCCACGGCTATCGAGCTGCCAACGACCGGGTGGTGGCCGAGGCCAGCGCCAGCGACGGCGTTCTGATCCCGTTTCTGAGGATCGATCCCAACGATGGTGCCGGTGCGTTGCATGAAGTGGAACGAAGCCTGGGACTAGGCCATCGCGGCATCAAGCTTCATCCACGAGCCGAGAATTTCCAGCTGTCGGACCCAACCGTGCGTCGCGTCGCCGAAACAGCAGCACAACGTGGCATCCCGATCCTGGTGCATGCCGGGCGGGGAATCCCATCGCTTGGTGCGGAGGTAGTTGATCTCTGCAATGGGGTTGAGGGCCTGCGGATGATCCTGGCCCACGCCGCCATCAGCGATCTCTCCTCGCTGGGACCCATGGTGGCGGACGTTCCCGGGATTTACATCGACACGTCGTGGTGGGATGCCACCGACCTGCTGGCGTTGTTCGCCTGGGTACCGCCCGGGCGCATCATCTATGCGTCCGATACCCCGTACGGATCGCCGGCCAGGTCGTTCACGCTCACCATGCGAGCGGCTGTTGCGGCGGGGTACACGGCAGATCAACTCAGAGGGCTATTCGGGGGCACCCTGACGCGTGTGTTGGCGGGGTTGGACGGAGATGACCTTGGCCCGCCCGCCGGTGACGATGTGGTGTCGATAGACCCCGGCTTGCTGCGGGTTCATTCCACTCTTCATGGTGCCATCGTGCGCACCATGGGCGGGGGTGACAACAGTGAGCCCCTATCGCTGGCGCGAGCAGCGTGCGCGGTGCCCCCGGGCACAAGACACGAAGCGGTGTTCGCTGCCATTACCTCGACTCTCGATGCGGTCGAGGGCGCCGCCTCCACCTCTGACATGGTGTGGTTGGTCTTGTTGGCAGCGACCGCGGCACTCACTCCCGAGGTGGCACTGCCCAGCCTCTCCCTCCGTTAGGAAAATAGGCCTTCAGGAAGAGGAAAGGCCGCCGGTGCCCTCGGTGGCCCAGAGGGTCAGCTCCGATCTGTCCGGAGTGTGCAAGGTGCCGTCACGCACGAATAGCGAGCGGTCGGCATGATCCAGCACCTTGGGGTCGTGGGTTGCCACCACCACGGCGCTGCCACCGGAGGCGATCTGCTTCATCAGTCGCAGGATGGCGGTGCCGGTGTCCGTGTCCAGTTCTCCTGTTGGCTCGTCTGCGAGCAAATAGTCGGGGGAGTGGACGATGGCCCTGGCGAGGGCCACGCGTTGTTGCTCGCCTCCAGACAATTCATCTGGCCGATGGCGGGTGCGCTCGCTCAGGCCGACCAGCTCGAGGGCCGAGGCAACTTGGCTCTTTCCCGTGCGCCCACCTACGCCAAGCAGCCGAAGAGCCACCTCAACGTTCTCCTCTGCCGACAGCAGCGACAGCAAGCCGAACGACTGGAATACGAACCCGAGGCGCTTCTTGCGGATCTCGGCGGCACCAGACTCGTCCAGCGTGTCGATTCGGTTTCCGTCGAGGAGCACCTCGCCCTCATCGGGCTTCACCAGCAGCCCCATTAGCTGCAGTAGCGAGGTCTTGCCGGATCCCGACGGTCCGAACAGTGCCACCATTTCCCCCGCCCGAACGGTGAGATCGACCGAGCGGGCGCCTACACCACCTTGCCCATACAGCTTGGAGACACGACGAAGCTCAAGCGTCATCGGGAGGCCTCCTCAGGATGATGCCTTCCTCTGTTGCCTCGGCCTCGACTCGTTCGGCGATTCCGGCCTGATCCAGCATGTCCTGCGGTATCTGAATTCGACCCCGCCGGTCGACCGCTAATCGGTCCACCTCACCGTGCCGGAGCCGCTCTGTCATCATGCGCCCATCCTCGAGGCGGACGGTCCTGTCTGCCCGAGTCGCCAGTGCCACATCGTGGGTAACCACCAGCACGCTCAGTCCACCGTCGTGGCACAGCGACCTCAGTAGGTCGTACACCTCAAGGGAGCGTTCGGTGTCTAACTCACCGGTTGGCTCGTCGGCCAACAACAATCGGGGGCCAGGCGACAATGCGACGCAAAGGGCGAGGCGTTGCTGCTCGCCACCCGAGAGTCGGTGGATGCGGCCGTACGTCCGATTGTCGAGGCCGGTGACTTCGAGCAGCTCTCTGGCCCGCCGCTTTCGCCTGCCGCGCCCCACCCCGCCAAGCACCATCGGCAGCTCCACGTTGGCAAGCACCGACAGATACGGCACCAGGTTGCGGGTGTAGTCCTGCCACACGAACCCAACGTTGCGCCGGAAGTGCTTAAGAAGCTCAGGAGAGGAAATGTCGGACATTTGCGTTTCGGCCACGCTCACTCTGCCGGCAGATGGCTGGTCCATGCCGGCCAAGATCTGCAGCAGGCTCGACTTGCCAGCCCCCGAAGGTCCGACGACCGCGACGAACTCACCTTCTTCCATTGTGAAGTCCAGGCCCTGCAGGCCGATGACTTCGAGCGATCCTTGTTTGTGGATCTTGATGAGGTTCTCGCACTCGACGACAGCAGCCATCAGCCCTCCACCTCCCTCAAGACCTCGGCTAGGTCGCGGGCGGAGACGCGGCGCGTCGCCCCGATCACCGATACCACCAACAGAGCGGTGACCAGCGCTAGATAGAGCCCAAGGACCCGAGTGTCGAGCACCATCAGCACTGGCGGGACGAGCTCTTCTGCTCCCTCGCCCAGTTGGAGGAACGGCAGCACAAGTCTCATCAGGCCCAGGCCGCCGGCGACGCCGATAACTGTGCCCACTCCGAGCACAACGAGCTGTTCCACCGCGAACGTGGCGGCGACACTGCGTTGGCGGAATCCAATTGCTCGCAACACACCCATCTCGCGGGTGCGCCGTTGCACCGCTATCAGCACGTATCCGATGACCCCGGCCAGCGCCAGCACCACGCCAGCCGCGGCGCCAACGAACAGGATCGAGACGAGTCCGATCTGCACCGGCCTGCTCGAGAACGCGGCCTCGGTGCCGGCGGCGGTGATGATCACGGTCTCCTCCTCGGTCTGGCCTGCGATCTGGGCGGCGGAGCCCTCCGGGTCGGATGCCGATAGCCAGATTTCACCTGGTGCGAATTGGGGGCCCACCGCACTCTCCAGGCTCCATCTGGGCGCATGATTGAGCCATGACATCAGGATGTCCAGGTCCGTGACGATGAGGCCCTGGTTTCGAGCATCGGTCGCAGTGGGTACCTGCTCCACAGTGCCGATGACAACGCCGGGAAGCTGCAGCCCATCGATACCGAAGGTGGCAGTGGCGCCAACGCTGAGACCGCCGATGGCGGCGGCCTCGCTATCAACCAGAACCGGGATCGGGTCGAGGGGTCGGGCGAAGTAGGGAACGGCCTGGTTGTAGCTGCGGGTGGGGAAGTTCCATGCGGTAACCGTGCCCTCTCTGGCGAAGGGAGAGTCGGCAAGAGATGCCGGACGACTCTCGCCCTCGGGTATCTCCCGGTAGTAGTCCTCGGCCGGTTGGTCGCCTGGTGCCGAATTGGACTCGATGCCGCCTACGGCTTCGAATTCGGTGCTGATCAGCTCGTCGAGGACGACGTTGCCTGTATCGGAGACGGCTGTGATCTCCGTCAGATACACGGTGTCCGCCGCCAGCCGCGCTGGCTCGGTGCTGATGGGCTCCCGCTCTATCCACACCGCTTGAAGCTGGAGCGGTTCCACCAAGCCGCCAACAAAGGGTTCGTTGCGGGCAGCTGAGGGACCCAGGAACACGGAAACCTCCGTCCATCCGCCGTTGTCGAAGGTTGGAGAAGCGAATGTCCACAGTCGACCCAGGCCGTCGTTGAGCCGAAGCATCAAGTGATAAGACGAGTCGATCGCCCGCCCCGTCTCTTCGGCTCTGGAGCGGGAGAGCCAGGTGCCGGGCGCCGGCACGCCGAAGGCGGTTATGGCGGTGGTGCCCATCGGCAGTTCGATCCCGACCGGACTTCCGTCGCCCAGAGCTCCGAACACCTCCGTGGGTGTTCCGCCGAAGTCTTCCCTCCAGTAGACGACCGACGCGAAGTCCCGAGGTCGCACCGCAAGTACCTCCGACCCGCGGGTGGAGGCCTGGCGGGGGGCGCCCACGGTGCGGTACACGGCCGACCCGGAGACACCATCGGGCAACGGCAGTAGCCCAACCCCGTCGCCGACCAAGCGAGCCTCGGCTCCTGCTGCGAAGCCGGAACGGTCGTCGTAAGACCGCTCCAACGTTTGCGCATAGGTGAGCGCGAATGCCCCGAAGCCAGTTGTCAGGAAGATGAGCAGTGCCAAGCGGCCATAAGGGACGGGGTTCCTTCCCATATGCCAGCCGGGCAGCGCAGCGGCCATGCCGCGCAGTCGCGTCATCGCCCAACCCAGCCCCCTTAGCAGATAGGGGAGCACACGCAGCAAGACCAGTGCGCCGGCGAAGAGGAACAGGGCGGGGGAGGCAACCGCGAATGGATCGAGTCCAGGGTTGGTGTCGACGTCAACCAGGCCACGCTCTCGGAGCTCGAAGAGCAGGATGGCGGCGATCACGACGAAGAAGACGTCGAGGTAATAGCGCTGCCATACCGAGGTGTGGCTGGGACGGGCTGCCAGTAGCCGCAACTCCAGCACGGATCGCCTGGCAAACGGGAGAATGGCCAGGCCCATCGAAACGAAGGCAAGGACTGCCCCGCCGATTACGAACGGCAGCACCGGCCGATCCTGCACCACCTCGAGGGCGCCACCCCCAGTTAGTTCCGACATCGGCGGGATGCGGCCAGTCGTGGCTACCAGAATGCGAGCCAGCCAGGGCGCCACGATGCCGGCAGCGACGGCGATAAAGGCTGATTGGGCGAGGTGGAGCCCAGTGGTTTGCCAGGCGCTTGCTCCTCTAGTGCGCAGCAGGGCCAGCTCCGGTCCCTCCCTCTCGATTGTGAGACCCGCCGTATAGATCAGGAAGTACAAAGCGCCCGCTACCACCAGGGCCAGCATCGCCAGCACCGGTCCGCCGAACACGACCGCTCGCAAATCGAAAGCTTCCACCAGAGCCGGCGCCGAAGAACGAGCCGTCACCCCGTTCCTTGCCAGGTCGGCCTGGAAGTTCGTGATCGTGACGGAGAATCGGTTGAGGTCCGCCAGCTCGATCGAATCACGGTCCATGGGGAACTGCCACGACTGCACCGCGTTGAGTCGCTGGAACCCTGCGGTATCGCGTAGCCACGGATCGTCGCTCGCATCGGATGGCACGGCGCCCGTCCAGCGATCGAAATCCTCCTGTGGGAGGAAGGTCAGAGTGGAGGGGTTCAACCCCTGCCAGAAGGGGTCGGTCGGATCCAGCGGGCGGACCACAGCACCCACCTCGATCAGCTCGAAAGCCTGTTGACTGCTAACGAATGGTTTCAAGATCTCGGTGCCGCCCGGCTCGAGGTTGCGAAGCCGGGCCAGATCTTCGCCGAGCGCCAGCCGAAGCGTGTCCCCCTCCGACGCCGGCCACTCGCCTGCCACGATCTCAAGCCGGCTCTCGATGTCCGGCGCTGTCAGGATGCGGGTAACGGTCGCCTCTTGGGGAGGAGTGGGGTAGGGAGGATCGGGGAACCGTTCCAGAGGCTCGCCTGCGTCATCGGTCAAGCCGCGAGGGACTCCGGCCACAGCGATCGCGGTTACCAGTTCCTGTGTGGTGGTCGCGTTCGGCGCTAGCTCCAAGATCCGACCGCTGGTTGCGTCGATGGCGCGCTCTGCCCACGCCGTCGCCTCGTCTCGCCACAGCGCTGCTTGGGCCAGCCAGTCTTGCGGTGGTCCAAGTGGAATGAAGAAGAGCTCGCGCGACAGCGTCTTCTCCAACAATTCGGGGTACCACTGCGCCACCGACGACTGTTCCGCGGCAACAGCTGCCCTGGCGGTATCGGCCGCGCCTGGCGAATATGGGTTGGTGACCCGTGCCGCGGTTATGTCCACCTGAGAGCTGGTGGCTTGTCGGAAAGTGAATCCAAGGTCCACCGCAGAGATCGATGCTTCGTAAAGCGGCACGATGGCGAGCAATGCGGTGACCAGGGCTGCGCCGAGGAAAGAACCAACCAGCAGGCCGCGCTTGGCCCACAGGCGCCTGAGAACCAAACCGATGAATGTAAAGATCCGGATTCCGTCTCCCACCCAGGTCCGGGTTCAGGCTAACTCGGCTTCGTGGGGCGCGAACTTGGTCGCTGATCGCCTCGCTGACGACCTATGTGCCCACCGGCTCCGGGTTAGTGATGTAGGCCTAGGAGAACGGGCTCTTCGGCTTTTCCTGGAGTTCCCCGTCGAGATACATGTCGACCTTCTCGTCATAGAAGGCAACAAGTCCGGCGATCTTGGAGCTCTCATGAGTTGTGTGCTTGTAGCTCCACACCACGTTCTCTGCCGGCTCGCCATCTCCGGGGACCGACCAGTAATCGGCAGTGCCCTTGTATGGGCAGTGTGTCTTCAGATCGGGGTTGGCGGTCAGAAGATCCATCCTGACGTCGGTCTTCGGCAGGTAGTAGCGGGTGGGAAGTCCGGTCTCGAACAACATGGTCGGTTGATGGCTGTCTGCCACCTTGACGCCATCGACCACCACCTCGACATGGCGCGAGCTGCGCACGACGTCGATGCGGGTGTAGGGGTCACGGGCATGAACGAATACCTCTTCGTCCTCTTCGAACCAGTGGTCCATCGCATTCCAGTCGAAAGCGATGTAGCCGGAGATCTCCTCGATGGGAGAGTCGGCATGGGTGTATGCGGCGTCTTCAACTGTCCTATCGCCACCTTTCACGCTCATGAACTGTGCTTCACCACGGCTCGGCGAGTTCTTGGTGGTTTCGGTGGCTGTCAGCAGCTCGGTGCGAACATCCTGTGGCGGGAAGTAGTAGACGGGATAGAACTTCTTCTCCCACACCAGCTTGGCGTGGGTGGTGTCGGCGATCAGTTCGCCTCCCAGGTAGACGCGGATGCGCTTTGGGCCGTCTTCGACCCGAACTCGCCCGCGTGTTGCAGTAGTTGTCATCTGATCGATCTCCTCGTTTTGCCCTTATAGGAACTGCCAAACCGCCCAAGCCATTCCCGGCGCCACGCCCCAGAAAGAAGAAGGGCCTCCTCATCGCCGATGAGGGTTATCGCTAGAGATAGGAAATTGCCCGGCTGGTAGCAGAATTACCGTTCGGGTGGTCGTCTACAAATGTAGATGAGTCCACGCCTCGATCGCCATGAGGGCGAGAATCCACATCCCAACGATCGTTACTCGCTGCGAGCTGATCTTCATGCGCTACTTCGTAGACTGTGGGAACCAGGCGTCGGCTTCGGCGGTCGTGCTTCCTCCGGCTTCTCGGCGGGCCGAGAATGCCGCCTCCACCTGAGTTGTGCTCTGCTCATAGCAACTGCCCCGCCGTAACTGAACATTCGTGTAGTCAACCGGGATGCTAGGAGGGTGCGGTTCCTGGCGACAGGACCGGTGTCCCGGGTCATTCCGGTCATCACGCCGTCCGTATAAGGAGTACGCTCGGAGCACTCAAAGAAAGGAGCATGAGCATGCTTGGAAACGCCAAGATGTTTGCCACATTGTCGGCGTCGGACCTAGGTCGCGCCAAGGCCTGGTACGCGGAGAAGCTCGACCTCAAGCCGGTGGAGGAACGCGAACAGGCGCTCTGGTACGAGACGGGGTCCACTCGTTGGCTGCTCTATCAGAGCAGCTTCGCTGGCACCAACCAGGCCACATCGGCCGGTTTCCAGGTCGAGGATGTCGAGGCCACCGTTGCAGAGATGCGGGGCCGTGGTGTCGAGTTTCAGGAGTACGACTTCCCCGACTTCAAGACGGTCGACGGAGTCGCCACCACCCCGGACGGCGCGAAGGCCGCTTGGTTCACCGACTCGGAAGGCAACATCGTTTCCATTGCTACTCCATAGGGCTTGGTAGGAGGTTGGAGAAGGGAGGCAACGCGGGGGAATGCCTCCCTTCTCCTTCGTCCTAGTTCTGACCAGAGTTCACGCAGGCAAAGGCCGGTGATGCTCCGCCACAGGTCCGGTCTGGACTCGCCACAGGCCGGCGTACCCAACCCGTTGCGAGCAGCTAGCCGTGCGAAATCTGTTAGGAAGCATCCCCCAGCTTGAGTAGACGCGATCGTGAAATCCTTCGCCTGGCGGTTCCCGCACTGGGGTCGCTTGCGATCGAACCGCTAGTCAGCCTGGTCGATACCGCCTTCGTCGGCCGGCTGGGCACCGAGGAGTTGGCTGGGCTCGGGATCGGCGGTGCAGCATTCCTGTGGGCGTATTTCGGGTTCATCTTCCTCTCGTACGCCACGACACCGCTGGTGGCTGGTGCTGTGGGTGGAGGAGACCTTGACCGGGCTCGGCGGGCCACCGCGACTGCGTTCGTCGTGGGGGCGGTTGCGGGCGTTGCGGTATGGGGCCTCATCGAGTTGGTGGCGGGTCCGGCCGTACGTCTCATCGGTGCCAGCGGTGGTGCCGTCGACGAAGCTCTTACCTACCTGAGGATTCGTGCCGTGGCAGCTCCCGCGGTGATGGTGGTATTGGCTGGGAACGGAGCGTTTCGCGGCTACCAGGACACCCGTACGCCTTTCGTGATTGTGATGGCGTTCAACGTCGTCAACTTCGTCCTCGATCCCATCTTGATATTCGGCCTCAACTGGGGCATCGCGGGGGCGGCGTGGGCCTCGGTTGCCGCTCAAGTGGTCGGTGCGGTCGCCTTCGTTGTGGTGGCCCAACGTCGGCACCTGGTCTCGTTCGAGCGAGGTGCGTTCCGGTTGCATGAGATGCGTTCATTCCTGTCAGCCGGAGCAGGCCTAGGGGTGCGGACGATCGCGTTGCTGTCCGTTTTCACGGGAGCCACAGCAGTCGCGGCCCGGTCCGGGGAGGAATCGGTAGCGGCATACCGCGTCGTCGACCAGGTCTTCCTGTTCCTGGCGCTGAGCGTCGACTCCCTGGCGGTGGCAGCTCAGGCCTTGATCGGCAAGCATCTCGGCCGCAGTGATAGGGGCGAGGCCTTCTCCGTGGCGCGCCGCCTGTTCGTGATGGGTCTTGGCATAGGCCTCGCCTTGATGGGCCTACTGGCGCTACTGAGGCCGGTTCTTCCAGGTTGGTTCACGTCTGAAGTCGTGGTGGTGGAGGCCATCGGGTCGATCTACTGGTTCCTGGTAGTGCTGCAGCCGCTCATGGCGATGGTGTTCGTCGGCGATGGCGTGCTACTCGGATGGTCGGCCTTCCGCTATCTAGCGGTGTCGACCGTCGCATCGGCGGCGGCAGCGTGGACGGTGCTCGTAGTCGTCCTCCTCGCCGACCTCGGCCTCGTTGGTGTCTATTTGGGGCTCACCACGCTGATGGTGGGTCGAGGGATCGCCCTGCGCTTGTGGTACCGGCGGAATCGGGCATTGGCTAGGTCGGTGCGAGAGTGAGGTCGCGCTCAATCGCTCGACGGGCGGCCGCCCCCGGAGAGAGACTCCCCCTCCCGCCCGTTCGAGCTGACCAATAACGGAAACCCGTAGGGCAAACCTCTTGCTTGCGGCACTACCCGCAACCTGGTCCGGTCCCCGGCGCCAATAGCCGGTTTCTCAGCCGGGTGACACCCGGCTCCCGGGGATTCGCCCCACAGGCTTCCAAGGGTCTTTGTATCCGAGCCGCCATCGACCGGCTAGGGCCGAACGTCCCGTGGAATTTCGCGCTCTACCTGGAGCGGGGATTGGAAGAACCGCAGATAGCCTGGCGTGATGCGCGTCCTACCGATTCTGCTGGCGCTCGTCGTGGTGGGAGCTGCTTGCAGCGACTCGACCTCGAGCAGCGTCAGCCTTCCAGCCACTACCTCGCCACCCGAGACGACACCTGCAGCCAGCGGGACGTCCGCCCCGGGCTCCACAACGGCGACCACTGCACCAACAACAACGGTTGTGGTGACCGCTGCCCCCACAACCACTTTGGCCATTGCGGATGGCATGGCATCGATTGTGGTCTACGAAGGGCAGGTCGATGGCCCGGGCCGCCTCGTTGTGAAGCTTGGCACCTTCGTGTCCTTGAGTGTTGAGAGCGATGTCAGCGACGAGATCCACGTTCACGGCTACGACGTTTTCGCAGACGTTATCGGCGGGAGCACCGCCCAGATCCAGTTCAACGCAGACATCCCCGGCATCTTCGAGGTCGAGCTGGAGTCTGCCGGACTCGAGCTCCTCGAGCTGGTTGTGGAGCCTTGACGCGCCGCTTAGTCGTTTTCCTCTCGGTGGTGGCTGCTGTGGCCGCAGTGCCGGCCAGCGCCTCCGCTCACGGGATCGGAGGCAGGGGAGATCTGCCGGTCCCGGTTCACTTCTTCGTAGCGGGCGCCACGGTCGTGCTCGTTCTTTCGTTTCTGGCGCTGGGTGCGCTGTGGCGCCAGCCAAGGCTGCAAAGCGGTCCCGACTATCGCCCAACACGGCTCGGAGGCCGTTGGCTGGACATCACCCTTGCCACCGTCGGAGTCGTGGGGCTCTTCCTGGTGATCGCGGCGGGAGTGTTCGGAGAGAGCCTTCGCACCAACTCGGCGCCGGTGCTGGTGTGGGTAGTGCTTTGGTTGGTGATCCCGTTCTCGGGGGCGGTACTGGGCGATCTATGGCGATCGATCAACCCGTGGCGCACCTTGTCCCTGGCCGCCGGAGCTACCGAGAAAGACCGCCCGGCGCTGGCGGCCCTCGGCATCTGGCCGGCTGCGGGCGCTTTCGTCGCCTTCACCTGGCTCGAACTGGTCTATCGAGATTCCACCGAGCCGTTGTCACTGGCAGCAGCAGCGCTCATCTACAGCATCTACGCGTTCGGATGGGTCGCCTATGCCGGGCCGCGGTCTGGCCTGGAAGCCGGCGACGCGTTTACCCCATACAACGAGTTGTTTGGGGCCATTGGCCCGCTTGATAGGGGCCCAGATGGCAAGTTCCGGTCCAGAGGCTGGTTGCGGGCATTGCCGGTTGTGCCGCAACGGCCCGGTCTGGTGGCTTTCGCCGCCGCCATGCTTGGCTCTGTTACATTCGACGGCCTGTCCGCCACCGAGTGGTACGGGGACACATTCGGTTCGGCCGCATCGGAGGAGTGGTTCGGAACGCTGGCCTTGCTGGCATGTGTCGGTGCCATCGCCGCCGCCTATCTGGCGGCCTCGTGGATAGCGGGTCGCATGGGTGACATGACGACGCTTTCGGTAGCCCGCAGCTTCGCTCACACGCTGGTACCGATCGCGCTGGCCTACGCCGTAGCCCACTACTTCACACTGGTGATATTCGAAGGGCAGACCTTGTTCGCCGCGGTCAGCGATCCACTCGGGCTGGGCTGGGACCTGTTCGGAACCGCCGGTTGGCGCATCAACTTCTGGCTATCGCCCACCGGGATCTGGTGGGTGCAGCTCGGTGCCATCGTGCTTGGCCACGTGGCGGCCGTAGTGCTCGCTCACGATCGGGCATTGGCCGTATTTCCCAAGGAATCCGCAGTGCGCACCCAGTACGCCATGTTGGGCCTGATGGTGGCGCTCACCGGCCTGGGCCTGGTATTGCTCTCGGCCGGTTGACAGCGAGCTATTCGACGAACATGTGGTCGTCGATCAGCCGCTCACTCACGAAGCTGCCGGTCGGCTCGAAGCGATAGTTCTCGAAGTCCTTGCCGAACTCCAGGTCCAGTGGAGCCAGCCCATCTCGATTCTTCTCGATGGTGATCACGACCTGAGACTTGAACGATTCGGCCCGAACGGAGTCGAACGCGGTGTGGAGCTTCGAAACGACATCGAACTTGTTGTTGAGAATGAGCACAACGTCGGCCTCGAAGGCAAGGGCAGACGAGCCGCGGAAGTGATGCATGCGTAGCCGCCTGCTGGTGAGACCTTCGTGCTCCGCGGCGACGATGGCCACAACGGGGGTGGACAGGCGCAAGGCGATGTCCTTCAAGCCCTCGCTGATGTCGATCACCCGGTCAATATTGGATATGGACTGGTCGGGGTGCGCCAGCTTTTGCAGGTAGTCGACGATTACGATCGGGGTGACTCCGTCACGGTCATGTGCAAGCGCTTCGATCTCCTCCAGACCGGTGTGAGACGTCCCGCCGATCAACCACAAACGTTCGGCGTATTCCGCCACACGATCCTGGGTTTTAGCGAGGCCCGGGTCGCGCTTAACAGCCTCGTCGAAAGAGATCTCGCCGGTGGAAGCGCGTTGAAGCAGGGCACGGCGCTCACCTGCTCCGAACCGGCTCGCCTCTCCTGCGTCCAACAACAGGAGGCGACTCAGCAAGGCCGAATCGTCATGCTCGTACGACACGAATACGACGGGATGGCCCTGGCGGGCCAGCGACCTTGCCCACTGCAGGGCGAGGATGGTCTTGCCGATGCCTGGCAGGCCGCCCACCAGCGTGAGGGTGCGCGAGCGCAACCCGCCCTCGAGCGCGCCGTCGAGCGGGTCGAACCCGGTGGCAAAGATCACGTCTCGATGGCCGTCACCTGATCGAAGTCGATCGAGGGCGTCGGCCGCGGTGTTCTTCGGCAGGAGTGCCGGGTCGAGGATGGGCTGGACGCTCAACGAAATGCCTCGTAGATACGGATGCCGGCGGGGCCCAGCAACACGATGAAGAGAGTCGGGAAGATGCAAAAGGCCAGTGGGAAGAGGATCTTCACTGGAAGCTTGAGGGCTTCCTCTTCTGCTCGCATGCCGCGCTTCAGTCGCATTTCCTCGGCTTGCACCCTCAGGATGTCTGCTATGGGGATTCCGTAGGACTCGGCTTGGTTCACCGCGAACACGAAGCCACGGAGGTCGTTTACCTCAGTGCGTTCCGCCATCGCCTTGAGAGCGTCGCTGCGCGGTGCTCCAAGCTGCATCTCCTGAAGCGCCCGAATGAATTCCTCTGACAGCGGCCCCTCA
>JAOTWH010000208.1 GCA_029863035.1 Acidimicrobiia bacterium
GAAACCTGCCAGGTGCCCCCTCCGGTTCTCGCCTCCCGGCGAGAACCACCTCCCCCGGCTCACGCCGGGGGAGGACGCGGGGGAACCACAACAGAAGAGCCCGCAGTTAGGCGGGGCTCTTCTGGTTGATGTTTGGTTCGGTCTACGAGTCGGCGGCCACGACCGTCAATTCGCCCTTCATGCCAGCGTCGAAGTGACTCTCAATGGCACAGATGATCTGATAGGTTCCCACGGCCGGGGCGACGAACGTGAACGTCCCCGTTTCACCCGCCAGGACTTCCTCTTCCCAGTAGACGAAATCGGCTAGCAGCTCTTCCTCGGTGGCGGGCAGGTCCGCTTCGCTGGCGATCGTCACTCCAGGTTGCAGCAAGACCCACTCGTGGTCGACGGCGCCATCGTTGGTGATCTCAATAGTGATCGTCTCACCGGTCGGGACCTCCCACGAATCCGGAGACATCGAGAAATCGTTCAGAGCGACCTTGATGCTGGTCGACGCTCCGCCGGAACAGGCAGCCAGCCCCACAACCAACATGACCATGAGCAAAACCAGATACTTACGTGCTTTCATTAGTCCTCCCTCAGATTTCTTCCCGCCGGCCGTACCGGCTCGTGCGAACCATAAACGAACCACGCCGACCGATGGCGGGAAGACCGACAGTTGTTCTGTTGGAAGGAACTTACTGGTAGCTAGGCATTATCAATCGGGCCGTGGACGTATCGGAGACCGCGGAGGTTAAGGGGGCCTTAAGAAATCCTCAAAAAGACGTTTGAATCCGACGGCGCGTCACCTTATGATGCGACACCCCTTGGAGAGGTTTTCGGGACGGTCGACGCGACCCACCACGAAAGAACTCGAGGGGAAGTGGAGGCGGCTCGAACGAAAGGGCTGGGAGATCAAACGCACGCGGGTTCCCAAGTGGTGGCGATATGCCCCATTAACCATCCTGATGCTGCTGCTCAGTTCCTGCATCGAGAATGCGCCCCTCGACTCGCTGGACCCGGCCGGGCCTATCGCCAGAAAGATCGACGGCCTGTGGTGGATGGTGTTCTGGATCGCCGCTGTCGTATTCGTACTCGTCCAGGGCGCCATTCTGGTCATCGCCTTCGTGTTCCGTGACCGCCCGGGCAGCAAAGAGCCAAAGCAAATCCACGGCAACAACAAACTCGAAGTCCTGTGGACCGCCATCCCGGCCCTCATCCTGGCCGGTATCGCCGTCCCCACCGTCCAGACGATCTTCGACCTGACCGAACGGCCCGACAACGCCCTCACGATCGAAGTGATCGGGCACCAATGGTGGTTTGAGTACGTCTACCCGGAGTACGGCATCACCACCGCCAACATCATGGTCATCCCCGCCGGGATGCCGGTCGAGCTTCAGTTGACCTCCGAGGACGTGCTCCACAACTTCTGGGTCCCCCAACTGGCCGGCAAGCGATACCTCGTGACCGGACAGGAAACCTACCTGAACCTCGAGGCCGATGAACCCGGTGAGTACTGGGGGCAATGCGCCGAGTTCTGCGGGCTCAGCCATGCCCTCATGCGGGCCCGGGTAGTCGCTCTCGATGATGCCGGGTTCGAGCAGTGGGTGGCCGGGCAGCAGCAAGATGCCGTTGAACCTGCCGAAGATTCCCCGGCCCACGAGGGCCAAGAAGTCTTCCTGAACGCGGGCTGTACCCGCTGCCATATCATCGAGGGGGTCTGGGAGGACGTGGCCCGCAAGCCGCCCGCCCCCAACCTGACTCATCTGGCCAGCCGTGACTATTTCGCCGGCGCCTCCTTCGATCTGGACACCGCCCACCTGCGAGAGTGGCTGGCCAACCCGCCGGCCATGAAAGACGGCACGGCGATGCCCAATCTCCGCCTCACCGACGATGAGATCACCGCCCTGGTTGCCTATCTGGAGACACTCGAGTGACGACTACCGCTTCCCGGTCCACCATCTTCCGCCGTCCGACGGCCAACACCGGCTTCTGGAGTTGGATAACGACGGTCGATCACAAGAAGATCGGCATCATGTACGGCTATACGGCCTTCTTCTTCTTGCTGATCGGCGGGCTCGAAGCTCTCATGCTGCGCCTCCAGCTGGCCGGACCGGAAGGCCAATTCCTCTCCCAGGCCGAGTACAACGCCATGTTCACCATGCACGGCACCACCATGGTGTTCCTGGTGATCATGCCGATGAGCGCCGCCTTCATGAACTACCTGCTGCCGCTGATGATCGGCGCCCGCGACGTGGCCTTCCCACGGCTCAACGCCCTCAGCTACTGGATCTTCCTGTTCGGCGGCATCTTCTTGTACTCGACGTTCGTGTTTGGCACCACCGGCGCCCCGTCGGGCGGGTTCCTCGCCGACGAGGTGAGCCGGCTCGGGTCGGCCCCCAACGCAGGCTGGTTTGGTTATGCCCCCAACACCGAGCCACAGTTCTCGGTAGGCACGGTATTGGATTACTGGTCGATCGGTTTGCAGATACTGGGGCTTGCCTCGCTCCTCTCGTCGATCAACCTGATCACCACCATCTTCAACCTGCGCGCCAAGGGAATGCGCCTATTGCGCATGCCCGTGTTCGTATGGATGTCGTTGGTCGTCAACTTCCTGCTGGCGTTCTCGCTCCCGATCATCGCCGTAGCGCTGTGGATGATCACTTTCGATCGCCAGTTCGGGTCCCAGTTCTTCCAGGCCGCCAACGGCGGCGACCCGATACTCTGGCAGCACCTCTTCTGGCTGTTCGGCCACCCCGAGGTCTACATCCTCATCCTGCCGGCCATGGGCATCGTCTCAGAAGTGCTCCCGGTGTTCTCCCGCAAACCGCTGTTCGGCTACGCGGCGGTGGTGTTCGCAGGCGCCGCCATCGGGTTCCTCGGGTTCGGGGTGTGGGCCCACCACATGTTCTCATCGGGGATCTCAACGGTGGCTCAAGCCGCCTTCGGTCTATCGACGATGACGATTGCCATCCCCACCGGTATCAAGATCTTCAACTGGTTGGGGACCATGTGGATGGGGCGATTACGGTTTACCACCCCCATGCTGTTCTCGATCGGGTTCGTGGCGATGTTCACCATCGGCGGGCTGTCCGGTGTCACTCACTCGGTCGTCCCGGCCGACTGGCAACAGACCGACACCTACTACATCGTCGCCCACTTCCACTACGTGCTGTTCGGCGGCGCCATCTTCGGGATCTTCTCCGGGCTCTACTACTGGTTCCCCAAACTGACCGGGCGGATGTACTCCGAGCGACTGGGCAAGTGGCATTTCTGGCTGATGTTCCTCGGGTTCAACCTGACCTTCGCTCCGATGCACTGGTTGGGCTTGCAGGGGATGGTGCGCCGGACCTGGCAGTACGCCACCGACACCAACCTGGGCCCTTGGAACATGGTGGTCACCATCGGGGCGTTCATTATTGCCACGTCGATCCTGATCTTCATGTGGAACTGGGTGACCTCCAAGCGTCGGGGCGCGCCGGCCGGTATCGACCCGTGGGACGGCCGCACC
>JAOTWH010000207.1 GCA_029863035.1 Acidimicrobiia bacterium
TCTCGATACAGGACCACACTCGCCAGCACCAGACGGACGGCCCGTCACCAAGCGGCATACAGGGCATCACGCCCCGGCACCCCTTAGCACCAGACGGACGGCAGCCACCGAACTTCAAAACCGTTGAGGGGTCGAAAGATCCCTGGTGGGTTCGATTCCCATCCGCCTCCGCGAGCGGCTTGGTAGCTGCGCATCTGGGTTGAAGGCCTATGACCCTGGCTCGCGGGGCTCAGATATGCGACGGTCACAGTATGAGTTCTCCGGGGACGGGGCGTGACCACCGAGACCAAGGCGGCTGCGGCGACGCTCGCCAGGCGAAGTCGCAACGATCATCGGTAGAGCCGGATCATGACAGAATCAATCGTTGAAGTTGAGGTGCCCGTCCTCGGGCGGATGTCTCCTCTCGACCGGTTCCTCCCAGTGTGGATCATTGCAGCCATGGCTCTGGGTCTGGCTCTCGGCCGATTGATCCCCGACCTCAACGACTGGCTCGACACCGTAAAGGTCGGCACCGTCTCCCTCCCCATCGCAGTGGGGTTGCTGGCCATGATGTATCCGGTATTAGCCAAGGTTCGCTACTCCCAAGTCGGCGATGTTGCCACCGACCGCAAGCTCATGGTCACCTCGCTATTGCTCAACTGGGTGGTCGGTCCAGCGCTCATGTTCACCCTGGCTTGGTTGCTGCTCCCTGACCTCCCCGAGTACCGCACTGGGCTAATCATCGTTGGGTTGGCGCGGTGCATCGCCATGGTGCTGATCTGGAACGACCTCGCCTGCGGTGACCGCGAGGCCGCCGCTGTCCTCGTCGCGCTTAACTCGGTCTTTCAAATCGTCGCCTACGCCGTCCTCGGCTACTTCTACCTCGAGCTCCTCCCAGGATGGCTCGGCCTCGACACCGCAACATTGGACGTGTCGATGTGGGAGATCGCCAAGATCGTCCTCATCTTTTTGGGCATACCCCTTGCAGCCGGATATCTCACTCGGCGCTGGGGCGAAAAAACTCGCGGCGTTGAGTGGTATGAAGAACGCTTCTTGGCGAAGATCGCACCATTGGCGCTCTACGGCCTCCTGTTCACCGTGGTGATTCTCTTCGCCCTCCAAGGTGAAACCATCACCGCCCAACCCGTCGACGTCGCGCGCATCGCGCTTCCCCTCCTCGCTTACTTCGCACTGATGTGGAGCCTTTCGTTCTTACTCGGATTCCGGCTGGGACTCACATACGAGAAGAACACGACCCTGGCGTTTACCGCAGCCGGCAACAATTTCGAACTCGCAATCGCCGTGGCCATTGGCGTGTTCGGTGTCACCTCCGGTCAAGCCCTCGCCGGCGTCGTCGGCCCCCTCATCGAAGTCCCTGTTCTTGTCGGCCTCGTCTACGTCGCCCTCTGGGCCCGGCAACACTTCTATCTGACCCAGCGCCTGGAGGAACCATGAACTGCTCGAACTGCAAACCGTTTGCTAACGAACCACCCGAGAACAGACCACACTCGCCAGCACCAGACGGACGGCCTCCACCGAGCTCCACACAGGACAGCACACGAAGGCACTCGATAACACCCAACGGACCGCAGCCACCGAACTTCAAAACCGTTGAGGGGCTGAAAAGTCCCTGGTGGGTTCGATTCCCATCCGCCTCCGCTAGTCGTTCGTCTTTCGTTCTTCGTCTTTCGTCAGAACGAGGAACGAGGAACGTGTCGGACGTCGCCTCTATCGGTTCGGGCGCTCCTCGATACGTGAGGTAGGGGCGATATCACCCTCCGTAGATGGGTAGGGTCCCGATCTACTCGACCCCCGCACTGGGGGTTACGGACCTTCCGAGAGGGGTACCAAGATGAGACGAGTTCTTGTGTTGACGATTGTTATGGCGACGATGCTGGCACTGGCAGCGCCTGTGTCGGCCAAGGTGAAGGAGCGCCAGGCCGAGGGGGGCACGATGTTCACCCTCAACCCGACCTGCGATCCATCCCTCGCTGATCCAGCCACTGCCTGTGATCTCGACCTTGGGACCGGCATACTGACGCTCACGCTCTTGAACCCAGGGACGAAGACCGGCACGTTCAAGGGCACGCAGCTTCTCACCGCCGACTTCCTGTTGAACGTCTTTACCAATGAGTTCACGTACTCGGGGACGGTGGTCTTCAACGGCAGGGTGAAGGCCTGTGGAGTTGGGACAGTCGTAATGGACGTCGTTGGTGAAGGCTTCTTGGACGCCGACGGGAATGCGACCTTCATCGTCAACGACCAGACCATTAACCCCGCGCTATCGACGCTCCCAATTGAGGGCATCCTCAGAGAGCCAGGCTTTTTGCCAACGGACCCCGAAACCGGGGTGGGCTCAGGAGATTACGAGGGCGAATACACCTGCGACCACAGCGGCTCCGATTCCTAGCCGAACACGGACATAAGACTGACGTAGCGAGGCCGGGACACACCCGGCCTCGCTCAATATCAGGGGACTCCTGCTCCGGCGGCGGTCTCTTCACGTCCACCCCGCATAATGGCAGTTCGGCGTTCGATTCCCCGGCACTGCAAACGGTTTGCGAACGAACCTCTCGATACAGGACCACACTCGCCAGCACCAGACGGACGGCCCGTCACCAAGCGGCATACAGGGCATCACGCCCCGGCACCCCTTAGCACCAGACGGACAACAGCCACCGAACTTCAAAACCGTTGAGGGGCTGAAAAGTCCCTGGTGGGTTCGATTCCCATCCGCCTCCGCTAGGCAGGCTCGGCCAACCGAAGGTGTCTCGTCCGATTGTCGGGCCAGGGACGAGCGAAGCTCAGCAGTGGCGGAGCTGTTCGTTTCGGATGACGGTGGTGCGGTCCACATTTACGAGCGTTACGAGGATTCGGCCGCGGCGATGGTCCACCTTGGCGGTTTCGGCGAGAAGTTCGCCGATCGGTTCTTCGCCTCCGTCGACCCGGCGGGCTTCGATGTCTATGGGAACTCGGACGAAACGGTACGGGAGGCCCGTGGCGAAATGGATGCCAATTTCATGACGACGTTCGGCAGCTTTGCTCGCTGAAGAAGGCAGACATCTGAGATCTGGAGCCCACCTACGCATGGCCGTTGCACTCCCGACCCGCATATAACGGCACTTCGGCGTCCCAACTCATATTCGGCGGGAACGGGTCCGCACCGTGCGGCCCGGTACCCTGTGTCGCTGCTGCTATGAGCGAATCGGAACCCATCCTGATCGGCGACATCATTCGTCAACGACGTGCGGAACTCGGCCTATCGCCTGCCGAACTGGGCGAAAAGGTCGGCCGTACCGGATCGACTGTGCGGCGCTGGGAGAAGAACGACGCCGCTCCTCCGGATTCTGTTTTGGCGGCGCTGGCCACTGCCCTGGAGTTGGACCGCGGGCAGTTGACCGCTCCAGGCCACCCGGCCTCCTCACCACCTGCGCCGCCCGCCACGACACAGCAAGCTGATGCCAAGGCACAAGAACCAGAGCCCAAAGCACCAGAGGCCAAAGCACCTGAG
>JAOTWH010000034.1 GCA_029863035.1 Acidimicrobiia bacterium
AAGGCTCAATCTCGACCCGGCGGTCGACGGCATGATCGTTCAGCTCCCGCTGCCAGACGGCCTCGATGGCGAGGCGGCGGTGGAGGCGATCGATCCCAACAAGGACGCAGACGGCCTCCATCCTCACAGCCTTGGCAGTCTCGTGTTGGGGCGCCCGGGCCCTGTCCCCGCCACGCCGCAGGGGATCATGGAGATGCTGGACTTCTACAACATCGACCCATCTGGCAAGAGCGCGGTGGTGGTGGGACGCTCATTTCTTGTCGGAAAGCCGATGTCATTGCTGCTTGGCGCAAAGGGAGTTGATGCCACAGTGACCGTGGCTCACTCACGCACTCCCGACCTGGCAGATCTGTGCCGCCAGGCGGACATCTTGGTCGCGGCTACCGGCGCCCCTCGCATGATCACGGCCGAGTTCGTAAAGCCGGGGGCAACTGTTATCGACGTTGGGATAACGCGCACCGAATCTGGTTTGGTGGGAGACGTCGACCTCGATGCGGTGTCGGAGGTGGCAGGAGCGGTAACTCCGGTGCCGGGGGGAGTCGGTCCACTGACGATCGCCTGCCTTCTGCGCAACGCCGTGATGCTCGCCGAGCAGGCCGTACGATAAGCGGCCCGACCTAGGAGCCCCATGCCATCGCCGATTACGAAGAGCCCAGACGGTCTCAACGTGCCCGACGACCCGATCGTCCCATTCATCGAAGGAGATGGCATCGGCCCTGACATATGGGCGGCCGCGGTGAGGGTGTTTGACGCCGCAGTGGTCAAGGCGTACGACGCCAACCGCGCCATCGCATGGACCGAGGTTCTCGCCGGCCAGAAGGCCTTCGACGATTCTGGCGAATGGCTACCTGAGGCCACCCTGGATGCGCTGCGCACGTATATGGTCAGTATCAAGGGTCCTCTGACCACTCCGATAGGCGGCGGAATCCGCAGCCTGAATGTCGCCATTCGCCAGGCGCTGGACCTCTACGTGTGTCTGCGGCCCGTGCGCTGGTTCAAGGGAGTGCCTTCACCGGTTAAGCATCCAGAGCTCGTTGATATGGTCGTGTTTCGGGAGAACACCGAGGACGTGTATGCCGGGAAGGAACTCGAGGAGGGAACACCCGAAGCGGCAGAATTCATCGGGTGGGTCAAGGAGAAGTACGGATGGGACATCCGCCCCGACAGCGGAATCGGCATCAAACCCATCTCCGAGACCGGCTCCAAGCGCCTGGCTCGAGCGGCCATCGAGTTCGCCCTCGCCAACAAGAGACGTTCGCTGACCCTGGTACACAAGGGCAACATCATGAAGTTCACCGAGGGGGCTTTTCGAGGCTGGGGCTACGAGTTGGTCAAGGATGAGTTCGCCGACGTTGCTGTGAGCTGGGAGGACTCGGGCGGTGATCCGGGAGAGAAGCTCCTGGTACAGGACGTCATCGCCGACGCCTTCTTGCAACAGATTCTGACCCGACCGGGCGAGTATGACGTGATCGCCACCATGAATCTCAACGGGGACTACATCTCCGACGCCCTGGCGGCCGAGGTGGGAGGGATCGGTATCGCCCCTGGCGGAAATATCAACTACGAGACGGGCCACGCCGTCTTCGAGGCAACCCACGGCACCGCCCCCAAGTACACCGGCCTGGACAAGGTGAACCCGGGGTCGCTCATCCTGTCCGGCGAGTTGATGCTGCGCTACATGGGCTGGGACGAGGCGGCCGACCTCATCGTCAAGGGCTTGGAGGCGACCATCTCGGACCGGATCGTGACGTACGACTTCGCCCGCCTGATGGACGACGCCACTGAAGTGAAGACATCAGAATTCGCCTCGGCGATAATCGAGCGGATGTAGCTTCTTCGCCCCTCCCGCTTGCGGGAGGGGTAGGGGGAGGGTGTCAACCGCGTTCGAGGATGCAGAACGTCGCACCGCGAAAGCAGAGTCGTCAACTCTCGGTGCTCCGCGTCTTGCAATATCTCGAGTACGGGTTAGGGGTGATCGGTTGTCGCCGAAGACTGAGGGATTGGTCGCGTTCACAGATCGCTTCGCGACTCAGCGTCTGCATTCGCGGACGTGATCGCCACCCCCACCTGACCTCCCCCACTTCGTGGGGGAGGGAGGCTTCTCTAATACAACATCACATAGGTCAGAATCGGCACTGCCGGGCCACTGAGTTGGCCAGTGGCGAAGCGGAAGTCCCAGAGTTCGACCCAGAAACTGATGCGGGCGTTGCGCAGGAAGTGTCCCGAGTAGCGGGGCAGGCGGGGGTCATCGACTCGGGTCAGATCGCCGGTCAGGTTCCGCAGTGAGAGCCGGCTTACCACGTCGGCTACGAGTTCGTCGGTGGTGGGCGCATCGGGCGGCAGCTGGAAATAGAGCGGCTCGACATGTGCGGTGCCGAAGCGCTTCGCCTGCTCCTCGTCGTAAATGGGGGAAGCGCTCGACACTGGAACGGCACCGTCAGGGGCATACGGCTTGCCTTTGGCCAGCTCGGAAGCGGATGTCCCTAGCCAGTCCTCAACCCAATCCACCCGGTCGGCACTGATCAGATTTGCCAGGCCCGTGACCACGAGGGCGACCGATTCCGCCATGTCCTCGTCGGGAGCCGTTCGGCCGTATTGGGTTGACCCGCCGGAATCGGCCCCGGATATCTGCCAGTCGGGAGCGAAAAGATCATTCGATCGGTTGGTCCAGCCCACTTTCTCCGCGAAATCTCGCACCAGCACCGAGCTGGCAGCGGTGTCGACCGCTATTACCCGCCCGCTGATCACTGCGTCTATGTAGTCGGAGTCGAGCGCGGCGAACTGGGCAACGTGGGCCAGTTCGTGGGCCAGCACGCTCGCCATTTCCAGTCCGGTGCTGCCAGCATCGGTGAAAGTGCGAGCCACAACATGGATGTCAGGCCCTGCGGTGAAGGCGGCGGTTCGATCTTCTATGGGCCGGCCCGACACCGAAGACTCCCTCACAATGGAGCGGAGCGGGGCCGCCTCCATCAGGGCTGCAGGCATTTCGTCGATAGCGGCCCCGATCAATGCCAATTCTTGTTGAAGGGGTAGCGGAGAGAGGCCAAGAACTTCGACGCCCCGGACGTCGCGTTGCCACTGCACGTTGTCGGGTGGTCCGAGGCCGAGGCTCTCCAGCAGGTCCGGGGTGAGTTCCGTCGAGTCCAGCGCCGCAGACGACACGCAGGACGCGGACACCAGACACAGGCCGACGACGGAGACGAGGAGTCTGCGCACTGTGACTTGATAGCACGCAGCACTGCGGTGGCGGTGCATCACTACGCTGACGCCAGGCCAAATAGGAGCGAAGAATGAGCAAAGTGACTGTGGTTGGAGCAGGGAAGTACGGATCGACGACTGCGAAGTTGATAGCCAGTTCCCACGTAGCAGAACAGGTCGTGATGACCGACATCGTCGAGGGCCTGCCCCAGGGCTTGGCGCTCGACATGAACCAAGGTCGGCCCGTAGAGAGATACAGCACCCTCGTCACCGGTACCAACGACCACGCCGACACGGCCGGTAGCGACGTTGTCATCATCACGGCAGGCCTGCCTCGCAAGCCGGGCATGAGCCGGATGGACCTGCTCGAGGTGAACGCCAAGATCGTCGCCGAGGTCACCCGCCAGGTGTCGGAGGCATCGCCTGATGCGGTCCTCATCGTTGTCACCAACCCGCTCGACCAGATGACGACGTTGGCCTCGACTGTGTCTGGTTTCCCGAAAGAACGCGTCATCGGCCAGGCAGGGATCCTCGATAGCTCCCGCTTCGCTCACTTCATCGCCGAAGCGGCTGGGGTTGATGTTCTCGAGGTGGTGGCGATGACCCTCGGCAGCCACGGCGAGACGATGGTCCCGGTGCCGTCGCAGTGCTCGGTAGCCGGCAAGCCTCTCACCGAGGTGCTGGATGCCGCCACCATCGAGGAGCTGGTGGAGCGCACCCGAAACGGCGGAGCGGAGATCGTTGCTCTGTTGAAGACGGGAAGCGCCTATTTCGCTCCGGCGGCAGCTGCTGCCCAGATGGCGACAGCGGTCCTGAGCGATGCCGGAACGGTGCACCCGGTGTGCGCCTGGCTCACGGGCGAGTACGACATCTCCGACGTGTACCTGGGCGTTCCCACCAGGCTGGGGGCAGGCGGTGCTAAAGAGATCGTGGAACTCGATCTCACCGACCACGAGAGGGCGGCACTGACTCAGGCTGCAGCTGCGGTGGCGGAGAAGGTTGCCGACCTGGACAACCTGACTGCCTGAGAGGCTTAGGTAGCGGCTTCCAGTTCCGCCGCGCTTTCCGCGGCGGCTTCGTGTTGGCGTCTGGCCCGCGCCACATTGTCCAGGTGGTCTCGTCGCCTCGCCCACACGGCCACTCCGCCGAAGAACACCAGCAGTGATCCAGCGAACGCGAGCATTACGCCGGATGTGATCTGGGTGTCGTTGTATCCCGCCGCCACTCCCAGCTCCTCCACCTGAAGTCTCAGAAGGGTGGCGCGGATCGATCCGCCGATGGTGGTGACCACGATCCAGGCGGCGAATGTGCAGATGAGCAGCACGCGTACCGGTGCCAGCTCCCTCGGCCGGCCCGCCACACCGGCGATGAGAAATATCCCGAGGAGAATGGCGACGATCACAGAGAGGTTCATGGTGGAGCCGTCGACGAACACTGGGCGGACCACAGCAAGAAAGAGAACGACGGTGAGGCCGACGCCACCTGCCCACCGGATAGCGGCCCGCTGCGACAAGGGTTCAGAACCTCCGAATAGAGCGAGGCCTGCGCTCACCAGGATCATCGACACGATGAAAGTCACCAGAATCGCCAGGGGACTCGAGATCTTGAAATCGATGGGTGGGGGATCGGGAAACTGGGCTATGAGGATCGCTGCGAACCATGCTCCCGCTGCAATCGCAATGGTTTGGCCAAAACGCCCTTCGGCGCGTAGCGCGTTGAGAAACAACAGGAGCAAGCCAACGCCCATGGCGGAGATAACTGCTCCCTGGGTGAGCTCGTAGCCTCGCACCGACCACGGCTCGACCAAGAACCGATAGTCGGGGACCATGCGGGCGTACTCCCACGCAGGCGAGACGATCATGGCGACGGCACCAGCAATGCCCACACCCCGCATGATGAAACGCGACCTCGTTGCTTCCTCCTTGCCGGTTGACCAATCTACCCGGCGTCGGTTGCGCCGTCCTACTGAAAACCCCGTTTTCGGAGTTGAGCACGGTAACTTACACCAACGTAATTCGACCCCTGAGGAGAGAACGTGAACAAGTCTGAATTGGTGGAGAAGATCGCAGACGCCACCGACGAGAACCGCGCCATCGTTGCCGGGGTCGTTGAGGCAGCTTTCGCGCAGATCACCGACGCACTGAAGAACCGTGAGAAAGTGCAGATCACCGGCTTTGGTACTTTCGAAGCCCGGTTCCGCGACGCCCGAACAGCTCGCAATCCGCAGACGGGCGCGCCCATCGAGGTGTCGGCCCGTTACGCCCCTGCTTTCAAGGCAGGTCAAGGGCTCAAGGATTCCATTAACTAGCGACAAGCTTCTAGCTACTGGCAGCCATAAGAAAGGGCGCCCGCGGGCGCCCTTTCGCTAATGATCGGTTCGGTTAGTAGTCGATGTCGAGGTCGGCGAAGATGGTGCCGATCTTGTTCAGAGGGCCCTGGTTCATCATCAGCTTGCCCATGTTGCCGGCAACCTTGAGCTTGCCCGTCATGAACGCCATCTGAGTATTCATGTCGCCCTTGGAGACCCCGACCGCGGTCTCGTAGTCGTTGGTGATCGAGACGTCGGCGCCCTCCAGCTCCCCGCTCGCCACTGTGGCTTTGCCATCTGCGAAGGCGATCGAATAATCGGCCGTGGCGCCTTCCGGCGCGTCGGTGACATTGAACTGCATCGACAGATCGACGTCGGCGATGGCTTGGCCGAAGTCCGAGTCGTTGTTCATGGCCTCCTCGACGGCTGCCATCCAGTCATCGGTTAGGAATTTCACTGCCAAAACGGGCTCCTTTTTCGTATCCAGCGGGTGTTCAGGGGTGCAGGTTAGTGGGGGTGTCTGCGCAGCCCCCGTCCCAGTCGCGGTGGCGTCAGACTCACCAAGTCGAAGGTAGGTTGACTCCGATGAGAACACCCCCAACGATGATGCCCGCCCTGGTCACCCCATTCGACGCGAGCGGGGAGCTCGACATTACGTCGCACCGTTTCAACCTCACTGCGCTCACGGGGAGAGATGTCGAGGGTTTCCTCATCGGCGGTTCCACCGGAGAGGGTCCCTACTTGGAGGCGGGGGAGCGGCGCCAACTGGTCGATGCGGCGCGAGATGAGCTTGGTCAAAAACCATTCATCGCGTGCGGGGTATCGGTGGAGTCGCTGCGGGCAGCGTTGGCCGCGTGCGCCGAGGCAAGCCAAGCGGGGGCAGATGCTGTTTTGGTCATGACTCCCACGTCATTGGCCAGGGGTAGGCACCAATGGGTGCGGCGCTTCTACGAGGCGCTCGATGCAGCCATCGATATCCCTTTGATGCTGTACTCGGTGCCCGGCGTCACAAGCTACGAGCTGCCGGTGGACGTTGCTATCGAGTTGTCGGGAAGGCCCGGAGTTGTTGGCATGAAGGACTCGGGCGGCGAGCCGGTCCGCTCGCAACAGATCACCACTGCGGTGTCGGGCGATTACTACCTGTTCGCTGGAGCGTCCAAAGCTCTTTCGCTGAGTGTTGGTGGCGGTGCTCACGGTGCCATCACATCGAGTGCCAACTACGCCCCCAGTCTCGTGCAGGATGTGGTCAATCAGGCTCGCAAGGGGCTGGACAAGGCCCACGAGGTGCAGGAGAAGCTAACCGGGCTATCCGGGCTGGTCGAGTCCCGTGGCTTAGCTGGAGTCAAGCTTGCTGCCGAGGTGGCAGGGCTCAAGCCCGGCTACCCGAGAGCTCCGGTTTGGCCGCTGGAGGGCGAGGAGGCGGACTCGCTTCGCAGGCCGCTGGAGGCGCTGAAGGGGCAATTGCTGAATTGATACCCCTCCCGCTTGCGGGAGGGGTAAGGGGAGGGTGTCAACCCGTCCGGAGGGTCCCCCGCGTCCTGCATCCTCGGTAGCGGTCGCCACCCCCACCCTGCCTCCCCCGCTGCGCGGGGGAGGAGAAGAATCGACGGGCCGCTCATACGCCACGTGTTGCACGGATCGTCGGCTTCTCCCGAAAAGCGGGAACACCAGCGGGTCTACCGCTGACCCATCAGGCTTCGGTTCTTGAACTTGGCCAGCATGTAGTCGCGATTCATCAGGGCGATGAAGTCGATCGAGATCTTCTTGGGACACGCCGCCTCGCACTCGCCGTGGTTGGTGCAAGAACCGAAGAACTCCTCCATGGTGTCGACCATGGTTTCGACTCGGGTCCACCGCTCCGGCTGGCCCTGAGGCAGCAGGTTGAGGTGAGCGATCTTGGCCGAAGTGAACAACTGGGCGGCCGAGTTGGGGCACGCCGCTACGCACGCCCCGCAGCCGATGCAGGCGGCCGCATCCATTGCGCTCTCGGCGGCCGGGTATGGCACCGGAATGAGATTGGCCTCAGGCGCCGAACCGGTGGCGATGCTTATGAAGCCGCCAGCCGAAACGATGGCATCGAAAGCCGAGCGATCTACTACCAGGTCTTTGATCACAGGGAAGGCAGTGGCGCGCCACGGCTCAACAACGATTGTGTCGCCATCGTTGAACTTGCGCATGTGCAGCTGACAGGTGGCGGTTCCTTGCTGGGGCCCATGGGCCTGGCCGTTGATCATCAGCCCGCACGATCCGCAGATGCCTTCGCGACAGTCGTGGTCGAAGGCGATCGGCTCTTCACCATCGGTCGCCAGCCGCTCGTTGACGATGTCGAGCATCTCCAGAAATGACATGTCGGGAGAGATGTCCGGGACGTCATATACCGCGAGTGCTCCGGGGGAGGAGGGACCCTTCTGGCGCCAAACGCGAAGCGAGATCCTCACTTGTAGCTCCTCTGGGCCAGCTTGACGTTCTCGAAGCTGAGCGGCTCGGCGTGGCGGGTCGGCTCTTCTCCGTACTCCCAGGCCGAGACGAACGCGAACTCGGCGTCGCGCCGCACCGCCTCGCCCTCCTCCGTTTGATGTTCGACCCGGAAGTGGCCACCACACGACTCTTCGCGGTCCAGGGCGTCGCGGCACATCAGTTCTGCCAATTCGAAGTAGTCGGCCACCCGCCCGGCATTCTCCAGGGACTGGTTGAGGCTGTCTTCCTCACCAAGGACGCGGAGGTCCGATTCGAATTCGGCACGAAGAGCTGGTATCTCCGACAGTGCCTTCTCCAGGCCCTCGGCCGATCTCGACATTCCGCAGTGCTCGATCATGATCTTGCCGAGCTCGCGATGGAACCAATCTGCCGATCTGGTTCCGTTGATCGACAACAGCCGCTCCACATCTCCTGCCACTCCCGCCTCGGCATCTGCGAATGCCGGATGGTCGGTGGCAAGTGCCTCGGTGTTTAGGTAATCGGCCAGGTAGTCGCCGATCGTGTATGGCAAGACGAAGTAGCCATCAGCCAAACCCTGCATGAGAGCCGAGGCACCTAGCCGGTTGGCGCCGTGGTCCGAGAAGTTCGCTTCACCGATCGCGTACAGTCCTGGGACAGTGGTCATGAGGTTGTAGTCGACCCACAGCCCGCCCATCGTGTAGTGAGGGGCCGGATAGATGCGCATCGGCAACTGGTACGGGTTCTCGTCGGTGATGCGCTCGTACATCTCGAAAAGGTTCCCGTAGCGAGACTCGATGGTGTCGGCTCCGAGCCGTCCGATAGCGTCGCGGAAGTCGAGGTAAACGCCGTTGTGGAGCGGTCCCACACCAAGTTCTTGATCCATCATCCGCTGCGCGGCGCGAGAGGCGACATCGCGCGGAACCAGATTGCCGAACGATGGATAGATGCGCTCCAGGTAGTAGTCGCGCTCCTCCTCGGGGATCTCGTTGGCCGGTCGCTTATCGCCAGACTTCTTGGGCACCCAGATGCGCCCGTCGTTGCGCAGCGATTCCGACATCAATGTCAGCTTCGATTGGAACTCGTCGGACGCCGGGATACAGGTGGGGTGGATCTGGGTGAAGCATGGGTTGGCGAAAGCTGCACCCTTTTTGTGGGCGCGCCATATGGCGGTGGCGTTGGACTTCTTGGCCATGGTGGAGAGGTAGAAGACGTTCGAATACCCGCCCGTTGCCAGCACCACGGCGTGGCCGGAGAAAGACTGCACCTCGCCGCTGATCAGGTTGCGGGCCACCACACCCACTGCACGCCCATCGACAACCACCACGTCGAGCACTTCGGTCTGGGTGTGGAGGTCGATGGTGCCGAGCCCGACTTGGCGCATCATGGACTGGTAGGCGCCAAGTAGTAGCTGTTGGCCGGTCTGGCCTCTGGCGTAGAAGGTGCGCGCCACCTGCACGCCGCCGAACGAACGGTTGTCTAGCAGTCCTCCGTACTCACGAGCGAAGGGAACGCCCTGCGCAACGCACTGATCAATGATCTCCACCGAGGCCTCGGCCAGTCGGTAGACGTTGGCCTCACGGCTGCGGTAGTCGCCGCCCTTGACGGTGTCATAGAAGAGGCGGTGGATGGAGTCACCGTCGTTCTGATAGTTCTTCGCTGCGTTGATGCCGCCCTGGGCGGCGATCGAGTGTGCCCGTCGTGGTGAGTCGTGATAGGTCAGCGCGGTCACCTGATATCCAGCCTCGGCCATGGTGGCTGCTGCCGAGGCTCCGGCAAGGCCGGTGCCCACCACGATCACCTTGAACTGTCGCTTGTTGGTCGGCGCCACCAACTTCATGTTGAAGCGATGAGTGTTCCACTTGTCCGCGATCGGTCCGTCGGGGACTTTGGCGTTGAACTGCATTATGAGATCACCCCCGCCTGCACCATGATCGGAAACGAAAGGTTGCCAACCGTGATGGCAGCTGTGGTGCCTAGGGCCAGCATCCTGCGCAGCTGGTTGAACCGAGGATTGGCAACCCCCATCGTTCGGAACAGGCTCCACATGCCGTGATAGATATGGAGCCCCAGCGCCAGGTTGGCGACGATGTAGAGGGCCGCCACCGGCACTCGCTCGAAGCTGACCACCAGGTTGGAGTAGACGTCGCCGCGAACGAAGTCTGGGTTGGCGTTGCCCCATGTGAGGTCGGCGAGGTGAAAAAGCACGAAGGCTGCAACGATGATGCCGCTCCACAACATGGTGCGCGAGGCGTACGTCACGTAGTGATAGTCGGGGCGGTGTTGATAGCGCTCGCCCCGCTTGTTGCGGTTCTCCAACGAGATCAAGACAGCGGCGATGATGTGAATGGCGAAGGCGGCGGCCAGTCCGAACCGCACCGCCCACAGAACATGGGTGCGAGGGGCCAAGTGCCCGCCAAGGTCGCGTAGCGCTTCGCCGTAATCGTTGATCTGTTCGGGACCGAAGTAGATCTTCAGATTTCCCAACAAGTGGGAGACGATGAACCCGAGCAGCGCGATGCCGCTGAGAGCCATCGCCCATTTCTTGCCGACCGAAGATCGCATGGACGACAAGAACCACAAGCGGCTGGAGCGGGGAGTGGTGCGGGTGGCGGTCACGGTGTCCCCCCAAGATACGAAGCTTGTGGCAGCTCCGGGTCCCACTTGTGCGTCATATGTGCCATTATGGACGCGCGTCGGTGCCAGGCGAAGTTGAGTCGAGTTGACAGGGACCACCTTCCACCCATAAGTTACACTCTCGTAATTACATGAGTGTCAAGAGGAGGACCCTCGTGCTCGAAAAGCTCATCGATGCCCTGGACACCGATCTCGACCTGTCATGGCAGGACCTTGCCAACTGCCGAGGCGCTGACGCCGATCTCTTCTTCCCGGAACGTGGAGCCTCAACCCGCAGAGCGAAGACGATCTGTCGGGAATGCACCGTGCGCACCAGTTGCCTGGAGTTCGCCATCGTCAACAGCGAGAAGTTCGGAATCTGGGGGGGATTGTCCGAGCGGGAGCGTCGCAAGATCCGGCGCCAGCGCCAGATCGCTGCCCAGCGCTCCGCCAAAGCCAGCTAGCCAGCGTCGCCCGTCGACACCGCCCGTAGAGTGACGTCGTGTTAGTAGCAATCATCATCGCCGCCGTGGTGATCATCGGAGTGGTAGCGCTGCTGATCAGTTCTCGATCATCTTCGATTCGATCATCCGTTGGCGCCCAAGCCGCAACGAAACCATTTCGGCTGGCACCTCCGCTGGCCGAGTTCCACGTGAAGGGAGAAGAGGCGCTGGTGACTTTCGCGGTCCCTGTCCCCGAAGGCGAAACGGACAAGGTGCTCGCCAAGTTGCTGTCTCATGAGGCTGTTGAGGTGGTGCGGGAGAAGGCGCACGACTTACCGATCGATCAGGTGCGTCGCGTCATCGTTTTCGGCCAGCGTGCCGGCAGCACTGTCGAGGTGGGTCGGGTCGACCTTGACACCCCCGGTCAGCTGCCTCCACCCATGGCCCCTGAGGCGGCCCCTCACGCGTCGTCTGTTGGGTTCGATCCCTTGGCAGCCGTAGATGCGGCTCCTGCCGTTGCGCCCGGTGTGGCTCCGCCGGTGGCCGAGGGGGAGCTGGCCCCACTGGCTTCCGAGATCACTCTCACCGGCTCGACCGAGGCCGGGTTGCGAGCTCAGGGCTTCGATCCCGGTTCGCTAACCGCAGGAGAGCTCGGCATGGGGCTTCTGCGGCTGTCGGGCTACACCGTCAACCCTCGCGGGCCCGATTCCTACGCCGCCGTGAGGGCAGGCAAGGAGACATTCTTGCGAGTGGTCGATCACGAGCCAGGCGGTTATCCGGAGCTGGAGGAGAAGGAAATCAACCAGTTCGTTGCCGACTTCGTGCAATCGGGAGCAGCCGCTGGTTTGTTGTTCACGGAGAAGTACTGCCCGTTCGGGGTCTACGAACGAGAGAAGCGTGAGCCGCGTATTCGTTTCGTTAGCCGAGAGCGTATTCAGGACTTCGTTAACGCGTTCAGCGTCACCTAACGGGCCCGTGTCTAGCCCTTTACCGAGGGGCAGGTAGAGTGGCAGAGAAAGGAGCCGTATGTTTGCAGTAAGCGTTGGTCCCGGCGAGATCGCACTGATAGTCCTCGTGGTGATCTTGTTGTTCGGCGCCACCAAACTGCCGCAGCTGGCCCGGTCTCTGGGGGCCTCGGCCAAAGAGTTCCGCAAGGGCATCGATGAAGGCATCGAAGAGGAACCGGCCGACGAAAACTCCGAGACTTCTTAGGGAACCCTTCTCCTCCTCTCTGTCGTTTAGGTGGTGGTGAATGCCTAACGACTCTGTCCCCACATGGGAGGAGGTGGCGCGCCGAGATGGCCGCAAGATATATAACTTCGCATACCGGCTCGCTGGGAACCCAGCCGACGCCTCAGACCTTGCTCAAGAGGTCCTTCTCCGGGTACGGAAAGGTCTTCCCAATTACACGCCGGGGTCTTTCGACGGATGGCTGTGGCGCATCACCCGCAACGCCTTCCTTGACTCGGTTCGCTATCGGCAACGCCGACCTACCACACCGCTACCCGACGATGATCGGGGGGTCGGAGCATCTGCCCCCGCTCCCGACGAGGTCCTTGGCGAGGTCCGCCTCTCCGAGGATATTCAGGCCGCACTGCTCGAACTTCCCTACGACTTCCGGGAGGCTGTCGTGATGTGCGACGTTGTTGGTCTCACCTACGAGGAGATCGCAGAAGCGATCGAAGCACCGGTGGGAACGGTCCGCAGCCGCATCCACCGCGGCCGCAAGATGTTGAGGGAGAAACTGTCGTGACCCACCTCGACGACCTCCTGTCCGCCCACCTCGATGGCGAACTCGATTCCGATGAGGAAGCGCGGGTTCGTTCTCACCTCGACGCGTGCACCGATTGCCGCCAAGAGCTCAATGACATCACCAAGGCACGCAATCTGGTGCGGTCGCTACCCCTGATCGATCCGCCGCCTGGACTCTTGCCGGAGACCGCCGCCGGGCAACGCAAGCCTTCCTGGTTGGCCAACCCTGGCTGGGTGGGAGCGATGTCTGCGGCTGCGGTCGTGATCGTGGCTGTTGGAGGGTTCCTCGTTCTGCAGGACGACGGTGGGCCCGACTCGGCTGCGATGGCCACAGTGCCGCGCAGCATCACGGGCGTGGCCGCGGCTATCCCGGCGGGAGACCCCGATATGACCGACCGAGAACGTCAGGCGGTGGTCGAGTCCACGGTCGACGACATGGGTATGGACATGTTCTCCGATCCGGTTGCACCAATGGGGTTCGTGCACCACGGAGATCCGATCGCGGTGCGAGCCGGGCTTTTCAACGAGGTAGTGGATAACGAAGAGGCCTCGCGAGGTCTCGAGCAGATGTACGAGGATGAATTGGTGTTCGGTCTTGGTTCAGGCCCGGTGGTGTTCTTCTGCGATCACAGCTGGTATCGACTCTGGACGCTCGGCGATGGAATCGACCCCATGGATGCCGCCATGGACCTCAAGGCTGGATTGGGCTGCCGCGGCCAGTAGCAGCCATGAATCGGTCAACCGACCGTGAGGCGGTAGCTATCCCTTGTAGAGAGGTAGGCGCAGCGTGAACGTGCTGCCTTTCCCCTCTTCTGATGTAACGGAGATCTCCCCGCCGTGGTTGATGGCGACATGGCGAACTATGGCCAGGCCCAGGCCGGTGCCGCCGGTGCGGCGGCTACGCGCCTTGTCGACTCGATAGAAGCGCTCGAAGATGCGATCGAGGTGACTCTGCGGGATTCCGATGCCCTCGTCCCTCACCTCGATAGACACCCATCGGTCGTCTGCGCTGGCGCGCACCCTCACCTTGCCAAAGCCCTCGTCCTTCACGGACGTGTATTTGACCGCATTGTCGACCAGGTTGGTGAGTGCCGCCACCAGCTGCCTTCGATCGCCGGAGACGAATATTCCTTCTGGGAGAGGCTCGGTGAACATATCTATCCCCGCCTCATCAGCGACAACTTGGACGTGGGCGGTGACCTCGGTGACTACTTCGTTTATGGGAATGGGCTGGGGTGACGCTGCGAAAGCCTCAACCTGAGACAAATCCAAGATGTCGTCGACTAAGGAGGCGATCCGGTTCGCCTCGCCGGACAAGCGCTCAGCCAGGCGGTCTCGCACGGCTACGTCGTCGGTCTCGGCGATGGTCTCGGCGAGAACAGATAGGGCTCCGAGGGGGGTCTTCAACTCGTGACCCACGTTGGCGATGAAGTCGCGGCGGATGGTGTCAACCTGGCGCTGGTCGGTTACGTCCTCGATGAAGACGACGGCCCCCAGGCTCTCAACGCCGTACTCCAAAGGCGCCCCGTGGAGGCGCAGCACTCTTCGCATTGGTGAGTAGCTGTCAACCTCGATCACCTCGGAGTTTCTGGTCAAGATCACCTTTTCCAGCAGCTCTTTCAGTCGGACCTCCGTGACGGCCTCGCCGTGCGTCGCTCCGATGAACTTCGCTCCCGCCGGGTTCACGAACGTCACCGTGCCGGCGTCGTCGGTTGCCATGACCCCGAAGTTGGCAGACTCGAGCGAGCCCACCAACTGGGCCCTCTCACGTTCTGCCCGGCTGAGGTACGCCTCAACGCGGTCTACACCCTCGGTGAGGGAGCTCGAGCGCGCAATGCCCTTGGTTCGCTCAACGCCGATTCTCTGGATGGCGTCGTCCACCGACGCGTTGGCGCTGCGCAGCTGCTTCCAAAGCGTCAGGCAGGCAACGGCGAGCGCGCCGGCGCCAATGGCCAAGAGGATGACGAGCACGGTCACGTTGGGCAGGATATCGCGCAACCCGGGCAAGCCTCGTGAGGCGCCCGAGGAGTTCGCCAAGGGTTCATCTGGAGACAGCTTTGTGGTCAACCGAGTGATGTAACTTGGCGAGCCGTGGATCAGCTCAAAGGCGAATCTCATGCTCGAGGCGGCGGCATCAAGCTGCCGGCGGCCGTTCGTTTCGCACTGATCGTCTCCCTGCTCTACGTGTTCCTGGTTGGGGTCAAGCTGTTGGAGGGGGGCATCAAGGCGCTGGGCAGCGACTTCACAGACACGCTGTTCGAGGGGGTCACCAATCCGTTGGCCGGGCTGTTCGTTGGAATCTTGGCCACCG
>JAOTWH010000209.1 GCA_029863035.1 Acidimicrobiia bacterium
GGGCTCACGCTGAAGGATCGGGCGGTCCGGGATCGGATAGCCGTCGATGCGGTGAAGGCGATGGCCAGGGCCAAGCCGGCCCCGCTCTTCACGGCCGATCGACTCGCGCTCATCGAGACCGGCAACTTCGAGGACGACCTCGCCCGCCTCGCCGAAGCGGATTGGGTTGTGGAGGTGGTGAAAGAGGACCTGGAGATCAAGAGGAAGGTCCTGACCACTGTTGCTCCGCACCTCGGTCCCGACGCGGTGCTGTCCAGCAACACCTCGGGCCTGTCACTGGCGCAGATGGCGACGGAGTTGCCCGACCAGCTCAAGCCCAGGTTTCTCGGGACTCACTTCTTCAATCCGCCACGGTACATGAAGCTGCTCGAGGTGATCCCCACGGCGGACACCTCGCCTGACGTGCTCGCCTTTGTCGAAGCGTTCGCCACCACCCGGCTGGGCAAGGGGATCGTTCCCGCCAAGGACACGCCCAACTTCATCGCGAACCGGATTGGCGTGCACGCGATGATGGTGACGCTCGAGGTCATGCGGGAGATGGGGCTCACCGTCGAAGAGGTGGACACCCTGACCGGGCCCGCGATTGGCCGGCCCAAGACCGCCACCTTCCGGCTGGCGGACCTCGTGGGGCTCGACACGTTCCTGCACGTGGCCGACAATGTGCGCCGCAACGCTCCCGAAGACGAGAGCCACGGCATCTTCGAGGCCCCCGATTTCCTGACCAAAATGGTGAAGAAGGGACTCTTGGGGCGGAAGAGCGGTGCGGGGTTCTACAAGAAGGTGAAGGGAGATAACGGCTCGACGATTCTCACGCTCGATCTCAAGACGCTCGAGTACCGTGAGGGGCAGAAGGCCAAGTTCCCTGAGCTTGAACCGCTGAAGTCCATCGATGATCCGGCCGAACGTTTGAAGAAACTGGTGTTCGGCAAGGGCCGAGCCGCAGAGGCGTCGTGGAAGATGCTGGCGGCGACGCTGTCATACGCGGCCATGCGCGTCGGGGAGATCTGTGACGACGTGTCGTCGGTGGACCGCGCGATCCGGTGGGGGTTCAACTGGACCTTGGGACCCTTTGAGGTGTGGGACGCGCTGGGGTTCCGCCCCGTCACCGAGCGCCTGAAAGCCGATCAGTATCCACTGGCGCCGTGGGTGACTGCGTTATACGACGCGGGTGCGCAGTCGATCTATCGTCGCGAGAACGGCTCGCTCCACGCGCCCAGGGCTGAGGCGGGTGTGCTGGTGGAGGTGCCAACCGATCGGCGGGTAATGGACTTTGAGATCCTGCGCGCGTCTGGCAAGGTGATTCGCCGCAACGCGGGTGCGAGCCTGTTGGATCTGGGCGACGGTGTGTTGGGGATCGAGTTTCACTCCAAGATGAACGTGATCGGTCAGGACACGATCTCGATGATCATGACGGCCTGCAAGGAGGCGGAGGCCAACGCGCAGGCGCTGGTCGTTGCGAATCATGGCGAGAGCTTCAGTGCCGGCGCGAACCTGATGCTGCTGCTGATGGAAGCCCAGGAGGGGAACTGGGATGAGATCGATGCCATCGTGCGCCAGTTCCAGACGGCCACTAACCGGCTGGAGCAGTGCGCGGTTCCCGTAGTGACGGCGCCTCACGGGCTGACTCTGGGTGGCGGGTGCGAGGTGACCATGGCTGGGAACGCTATCCGGGCAGCGGCCGAGACCTACATCGGCCAGGTCGAATTCGGTGCCGGGGTCATCCCGGCCGGTGGAGGTTGCCTGCGCCTGTACCTTCGCAACCTCGCCTCCCTGCCGGATCCGTCTGACATCTATCCCGCGCTGCGGAAGACCTTCGAGACCATCGGGATGGCGAAGGTCGCAACGTCTGCCGAGGAGGCGCGGGACATGGGGTTCTTGCGGCCGCAGGATACCTGGTCCATGAACGGCGACCATCGTGTGGCGGACGCCAAGGACTTCGCGCTGGCCATGGCCCGGTCGGGGTTCGAGCCACCACTCCCCGAGCGCGAGATTCCCGTCATGGGGAACGCCGGCGTGGCGCTCGTCGAATCGGTGCTCTTCAACATGGAGGAGGCCGGGTACATCTCCGCACACGATCGGAAGATCGGTCGGGAATTGGGGCGGGTGCTCTGTGGCGGTGCGGTGCCGGGGCCGACCACCGTTTCGGCCCAGCACATCCTCGATCTGGAGCGCGAGAGTTTTCTCAGGTTGTGCGGTGAGAAGAAGAGTCTCGAGCGCATGCACGCGATTCTCACGACCGGCAAGCCGTTGCGGAACTGACGGGAGGAGAGAGCCATGCGAGACGTAGTGGTGGCCCTGGCGCTCCGGACACCGGGCGGCCGGGCAAAGAAAGGAACCTTCCGGCAGACGCGTCCCGATGATCTGGGCGCCGCAGTGATCCGCGATCTCCTCGCGAAGGTCCCCAAGCTGGAGCCGGCGCAGATTGGCGACGTGGTGTTGGGGTGCGCAATGCCCGAGGGGGAACAGGGCATGAACGTGGGGCGGAATGTGGTGCTCCTCTCCGGGCTCCCCAACACCGTGCCGGGTATGACCGTGAACCGGTTCTGCTCCTCCGGTTTGGAGACGATCAATCTGGGTGCTGCCGAGATTGCGCTGGGGCAGTCGGATGTCGTGATCGCCGGTGGGGTCGAGTCGATGACACTGGTACCCATGGGTGGGGTTCGCTACCTGCCGAACCCCACGATGGCTGCCGAGGCGCCCGGGACGTATTTGAACATGGGGCTCACGGCGGAACGACTCGCTGAGCGGGATGACATCACGCGCGAGGCGCAGGATGCCTTTTCCTATCATAGCCACATGAAAGCCATCGCCGCTCAGCAGGCGGGGAAGTTCGATGCGGAACTTGTGCCCGTGCCGACGTCGGTGAGCGAGCCGGGTCAGAACGGTAAGCTGGTGGTGCGGGAGGTGGTGCTGGACCGGGACGAAGGCCCGCGTGCCGATACCACCCTCGAGGCGCTGGCCAAGCTCAAGCCGGCGTTCAAGGCCGGGGGGACGGTGACGGCGGGCAACTCCAGTCAGATGACGGACGGTGCAGCCGCCGTGCTTCTCACGACTCCCGAGATTGCCGCGGAGTTGGGCCTCGAGCCGTTGGCCCGGTGGGTGGGTTACGCGGTAGCGGGCGTGCCGCCCGAGATCATGGGGATCGGTCCGGTGGAGGCGGTCCCGAAGGCGCTCAAACGCGTGGGGCTCACGCTCGACGCCATGGACGTCATCGAGCTGAACGAAGCGTTTGCCGCTCAGAGCCTGGCCGTGCTCAAAGGGCTCGGTATCGAGGCCGACGACGAGCGACTGAATGCCAACGGCGGCGCCATCGCCTTGGGCCACCCGCTCGGGTGCACCGGCGCGAAGCTCACCGCGACGGCGCTGCACGAGCTGCGCCGCCGCAAGGGACGATACGCGATGGTGACAATGTGTATCGGCACCGGCATGGGTGCCGCCGGTATCTTCGAAGCCATGTGCGGATA
>JAOTWH010000210.1 GCA_029863035.1 Acidimicrobiia bacterium
GCTGTAGGTGCCAGCCTGCATGACGCCGCCTTGGGACCAATCCTGCATGATCTCTTTCCGTCCGGCGATGGCGGCCACCGGGAAACCGTTCCCCATCGATTTGGCGAACGTGCCTAGATCGGGAACAACACCGAAGGCTTCGGCGGCGCCGCCCAAGCCCATGCGGAACCCCGTCTTGACCTCGTCGAAGATGAGCACCGAGCCGTGCGCGGCACAGATGCGCCGCAGGCCCTCTAGATAGCCGTCGTCGGGCATCACGCCGAAGAAGTTGCCCAGCATCGGCTCAACGATCATGGCGGCGATGAGGTGGCCTTCCTTGCGGAACAGTTGCTCCATCGCTTCCAGGTCGTTGAAAGGCACGACGCGAATCAGAGACCGGACCACCTCGGGAACGCCCGGCGAGCTCTGCAAAGGAACTGGGGCATCGCGACTACCGAGACTCTCAACGGGGGCTCCGGAGACCGAAAAGAGCACGTAATCGTGAGCACCGTGATAGGCGCCCTCGAACTTCACGATCAGCTCGCGGCCGGTGTGAGCTCTCGCCAGGCGAATGGCGTGCATGGTCGCCTCGGTGCCGGTGTTGGTGAAACGGAGCTGATCGACCCACGGAACGGCGCCGCGGAACGTCTCGGCCGCCTCGATCTCGCGAGCGGTGGTCATCGCGAACGTGGTGCCGGCCGCAGCTGCCTCTGCGACGGCGGCGGCCACGGCGGGATGACCGTGACCGAGAATGATCGGGCCGAAACCCAGTTGATAGTCGACATAGCGGGTGCCGTCCATGTCGAAGACGTGAGCCCCTTCGCCCCTCTCGATGACCAGTGTGTCGTCGTCGCCCCAGTAGCGGTACCCCGAAGAAACGCCATCCACCAGAGCCGATCGGGCCCGCTTGAACCACTCGGCAGTGTTCTCTCCCTGCAGCCCCATCGTTCACCTCTACATCGAGACAATCCGAGCTTAGGCGTCGCTTCCCCTAGCGCTGGTCCCACCCGCCGGTAGTAGATTGACCACGGAGGCGCCACCAACCAGGGAAGTCATGGTCGAGAACCTCAAGCTCTACATCGGGGGTGAATGGACCGAGGGAACCGGGGAATCGGCCCACGAACTGATCAGCCCGGCGACCGGCGAGCACATCGCCAACGTGCCCCTGGCATCCGGAGACGATATCGACCGTGCTGTGACGGCCGCCCGGACCGCCCAGGACGAGTTTCGGCATTGGTCAGCATTCGAGAGAGCTGAGCTCCTGGGGCGCATCGCTGAAGCAGTGCAGCAGAACACCGAAGAGATCGCACGAATCCAGACGCTCGAACAGGGCAAGCCGTACCACGCCGAGTCGCTAGCCGACATCGCCGAGGCGAACGAGTACTTCACGAATAGCGCTGAGGACGCGAAGCGGCTGGAAGGCAGGGTCATACCTACCACCGATCGCAACAAGCGGATGTTCACATTCCACCGCCCGGTCGGCGTGTGGGCTGCGATCACCCCCTGGAACTTCCCGGTGACGATCCCGCTGGAGTATCTGGGCCCAGGGCTGGCGACCGGGAACGCGGTGATCGTCAAGCCACCCGAGTTCACCTCATGGGGTCTGCTGAAGCTGGCTGAGGCGTTCGATGCCGCCGGGGTACCCAAGGGCCTGGTGTCGATCATCCCTGGAGGCGCCGACATCGGCGAGATGCTGGTAACCCACCCAGACATCGACGGCATCGGCTTCACCGGATCGTCCGAGACGGGTCGGCGCATCATCTCCCAGATGGGCATCAAGCGCTCGATCATGGAGATGTCGGGCAACGGTCCGACCATCGTCACCGACGACGCCAACCTCGATCGCGCCGCCGAGCTTGCGGTCTACGGCGCCTACTACAACGCCGGGCAGGTGTGTTGCGCCACCGAGAGGGTGATCGTGGTCGACAGTGTTCACGATGAGTTCGTCGATCTAGTTCTGAAAGCGTCCGAACAGGTCCGGCTCGGCGACCCGTTCGACGAGACCACCAACATGGGACCGCTCAATAACGAACCGACGGCGGTGAAAATGGACCGTCACCTCGCCGATGCCGCCGACCGCGGAGCCACCATCCTCACGGGCGGAAGCCGCGCCGAGGGCTTCCCGACCGATCTCTACTACGAGTTCACAGTCATCGACGGCGTGCCGGAGGACTCACTCGTCTCCACCGAGGAGACGTTCGGTCCGGTTCTTCCCATCCTCTCGGTTGCGCAAGATGACGACGCCGTGGCGCTCGCCAATCGGACCCACCTCGGGCTGCAGGCGGCAGTGTTCACCTCGAGCCTGCAGCGAGCGTTTTGGTACGCCGACCGAGTGCGATCGGGCACCGTGGTCATCAACGACTCCACCGACTTCTGGGAGACTTTCCAGCCGTTCGGCGGCGCTGCGGGCACCGATACCGGATGGGGTCGGGGAAGCCTCGAGGAGTTCACCGATCCCCAAACGGTGGTGATCGACCTCAACAACGTCAAGTGATCTTCTAGGGATGACAACCGCTGGCTGGGCCAAGCAGGCTCTGGAGAGCGCCAAGCCGGCCGTGTTCTGGAGCGACCGAGCCGACGCACCGCAACCCGCCCCCGCCCTGGTCGGCAATGTGGCAGCCGACCTCACAATCATCGGCGGAGGATTCACCGGCCTATGGACCGCCATCCAGGCACTGGAGGAGCAGCCCGGCATGAAAGTGGTCGTGCTCGAGGGGGAACGTTGTGGGTTCGGTGCCAGCTCCCGCAACGGGGGCTTCTGTGATGGCTCGCTCACCCACGGGCTCGACAACAGCCTCTCACACTGGCCGGACGACACCGAGCTGCTCACCCGCCTGGGGCGCCACAACCTCGACGAGATCGAATCCAGTATCGACCGATATCGGATCGTCGCCGATTTCCGGCGATCGGCGGTGGTCGGTGTTGCAACCGAAGACTGGCATCTCTACTCGCTGCAAGAGGGTCTTACCAAACATCAAGCCGGCGGCGACAACGTCGAGTTGCTGACAGCAGCGGAAATGCAGGCCCGGGTCCACTCTCCGACGTACCTGGGCGGCCTGATTCGTCACAACGACTCTGCGCTGGTCGATCCTGCCCGGCTGTGCTGGGGACTGCGAGCAGCGGCGGAGTCGTTGGGTGCCACGGTCTACGAACACTCCCCCGCTAGCAACGTGAGCAGTGATGGGTCGGCCCTCGCGATCGCCACACGGGGAGGCGTCGTCACATCGCAACGGGCGGTGATGGCCACCAACGCCTACGCAGGCCCAGTGCGACGGCCGCGTCGATACGTCGTTCCGGTGTACGACCACGTCCTCATGACCGAACCGCTGAGCAGCGAGCAGATGGCGTCGATCGGATGGCGAGAACGTGAGGGCCTGGCCGACGCGTCAAATCAGTTCCACTATTACCGCCTCAGCGACGACGACCGCATCTTGTGGGGCGGCTACGACGCCACCTCCCACTT
>JAOTWH010000035.1 GCA_029863035.1 Acidimicrobiia bacterium
CCTCGATGAGCACCCGGAACTCCCTGGTGGTGCTGTGCTGGTGGGCCACGACGCGGCCGACGGCACTCATGCTGCCACCGCTTCGAGGATCATCCGCTGCAGGAATGGGGCCGAGCCCATATGGCGCCGCAGCTCGCGCTCAAGGCCTGCAATAGGCACGAGGTTCTGGGGTGCCCTCGCGTCGCGATGACGCTCCGACGCCACCCCAGGTAGCAGAGTCGTAGTGGCATCGGCGTACCCAGCCGCAGCGTCTATGCCGTGCCGAGCCGATACCTCGCAACGCACCACCCCAGACCAGGAGTGATCACCGGGCGATGACGCCAGCCGCAGATACCACGAGAACCTCTCGTAGTTGGGGATGCCGAAGATAGGGCTGCGCTGGCCGGCACCGAGTTCGGCGATGATGTGGGCGCGATGGTCCGGCAGATATGAGGTGCGGTGGGACTTGATGAACCCCATCTGCGGAGTTGGCTCGAGGCGGTTGAGCGGCCCATCGGCAACCACGAAGTAGCCACCGCGGGCCAGATCCTCCGCTAGGTCGGCTTCGGCAACGCGCATCGCGTCGTGGAACGCGGCGATGAGAGCACCGGGTGATCGGTCCTGGACAGAGATGGGCTGGTACTCGATGCCGGGGCCGACCGTTGGTAGATGGACCAGCTGGCTATCACCGCACACGACAACCCGTTCCACCTTGGGGCGGTGGAACTCTGCCATTGTTCCATCTCGGCGCCACAGCACAGCGCCCGTCGCGAACGAACCAGCCAGGCCGGGCACGGGAACCTCGCCGGGAGTGTCGAGGGTGATACGAGCATCGGGGCGCCGCACCCCGTCCACGAACGCGATGATCGGCAGTCCCGGACCGGGGCGGACCATCGGCTCCCATCGGCCCTCGACCTCTACCCCATCGGCGATGTCCTGAGGATCGAAGGCCATCTCATCGTCAAAATCAACCGGGCTGCCGTAGTCGGGCGCCCACGGCTCAACATGAAGGGTCGCCATGACGCCAGATAGTAGCGGGCGAGTGACACGCGTGTAATTCGGAAGCGAGTTCTTCGTTCTTCGTAACGAACAACGAATTACGAATCACTACCTCGCCGCTTCCACCCGATAGATGGTCCCGGAACCGAAGCCGAGGTAGATCTCGCCCTGACTATCGGCGCCGATCGAAAGCAGCGGTCCCAGCTCGCCGACGTCGTCTGACCAATCGGCCTCGGCAGTGACCTCTCCATCCTCGTAGCGGAAGGACTTGAGCCACCCTCGGCACCAATCGCCGTAGAGATAATGCCCCCACAGCTCGGGTATCTCCTGGCCTCGATAGACCGGACCGCCGATGATGGCGCACCCGCGGCGGTGGTGGTAGGTGAGGATCGGTGCGGCGAAGCCCGAATCGATGCACTGAACCGAGCCACCGGCGTCGGTCACCTCCTGGGGCACAAAGCATTCGGCCCCCTCGAATACCGGCCATCCGAAGTTCGCTCCCCCACCGTCGAGCGGGATCACATCTATCTCCTCGAACGTTGCCTGACCAACATCGGCGATATACACCAGCCCATCGGTGGCGTCGATGGCGAAGCGCCAAGGGTTGCGCAGGCCGTAGGCCCACACCTCTGGAGCTCCCGCCTCATCTAGAAACGGATTGTCTGGAGGAATCGAGTAGGGATCTCGGTAGTTCACGTCCAGCCGCACCAGGGTTCCCAACAACGTGTCGGACCGCTGGCCGTTGCCGTACATGTCCTCGATGCCTCCCCCATCGCCGAACGAGATCCACAGGTAGCCGTCGGGCCCAAAGCGAAGCTGGCCGCCGTTGTGCCACTTGTGAGGCTGATCGATCGCGAGGATGACCCGCCCCACGTCCAGATCAGCCACGTCGCTCGTCGGGTCGGCCGAATACTCAACCACCTTGCTGTCACCTGCGACATCTGTGTACGACACAAAGAAACGCCCGTTGCTCATGAACTCGGGGTGGAAGGCGATATCGAGCATCCCCTGCTCCAGTTCCTCCGAACCAACCAGGCTTTCGATCTTGAGGAACGGGGGCTCCACCAGCTCGCCGTTGCGGACTATCCGCACCCGGCCCCCCTGCTCCACCACGAAGACCCTGTCGTCACCCGCCGCGGACGAGATGGCAACAGGGCGATCCAGTCCCTCGGCCACCGCCGTAAGTGCAATGCCCTGCAGTTCTTGGGTCGACTGTGCGGGTCGAGAAGGCAGGGCGACGTTGAGCGTGGTAGCAGGCGCCACCTGGATGGTCTCTGCCGTGTCGCCGCATGCGGCAGCCACCAGCGCCGCCCCAACCACCACGAGCCAGAGGCGAGAGATCATCTCACCGGAACCAGTTTGAGCCCCAGCCCGGCGCCTGTCGTCACATACAGCTCACCGGCATCATCATGACCGAAGCTCGTGACCTGACCCACCGTGCCGAGGTCGGACGTCCAATCCTTCTGATCTGAAGTGGCATCCCCGTTCCAACTGAAACTGCGGATCCAGCCTCCACACCAATCGCTGTAGAAGTAATGGCCGCCAAGTTCTGGCATAGCGGCGCCTCTGTACACGAAACCCCCGGTGACCGAGCAGCCCTGGCCATGGTCGTATGTCAGCGCAGGATCAACGAAGCTAGAGCAGTCGTCAACCAGGCATCGGTCGCCCTCCGCCGACGACCACCCGTAGTTGAGCCCAGCGACCGAAGCATCCACGACGTTGACCTCTTCCCGCGCACCCTGACCCACATCGCCGATGACAATCGTGCCGCCCTCGAAGTCGAAGGCGAACCGCCAGGGGTTGCGCAGGCCGTATGCCCACACTTCGGGCGCACCGTTGCCGGAGGTGGCGAACGGGTTGTCCGGAGGGATGGCGTAGGGGTCGCCGGAGTCGATGTCGAGGCGAAGAATGGTGCCGAGCAGTGTGTCGGGACGCTGCCCGTTGCCGAACTGATCGTCGGCCCCGCCACCGTCCCCGAGAGCCAAATAGAGGTAGCCGTCCGGCCCGAACGCCAGCATGCCACCGTTGTGGTTGCTTGCTGGCTGGGCGACTGTGAGCAGCGTCTTGGCCGATTCCGGCTCCGCCATCGTGTCCGAGATGGCGGAGAACTCCGCTAGCTCCGACTGCCCACGGGCATTGATGAAGTAGACGAAGAAGCGGCCGTTGTCTGCGTATCGGGGATGAAACGCCAAGCCCAACAAACCCTGCTCCAGGCCCCCGGACTCGACGTCGGCCCGGATATCGAGGAATGGCTCGGTTGCCAGCTCGCCGTCGTAGATGAGGATCGAGCCGCCCTGTGACACGATGAAAAGGCGGCCATCGCCGGGGGGTGCGGTGACGAAGATGGGCCTGTCGATATCACTCGCCACGACCTCCAGCTCGAGGCCAAGCAGCGGCGCCGCGGGCTCGGTAGTTACCGGCGCCATGGTGGTTGTGGTGGAGGTGGTACCAGGGCCTACCACCGCGGTGCCTGGCGATGTTGGCTCCGGTCCGGTGCGTTGTTGCACCGCGACGTCACTGTCGGAAGAACAGGCGCTAGCGGCCACGACCAGGGCGACGAACACCATCGGCCGGAAAGGGATGCCCATGAGGAGCGGAAGCTTATCCCTGTACCGACATCTACTCAGGGCAAGGTGGCCCTGCTTCAGCTATCGGATCGTGTCCAGAAGTCGCTGACAAGGGTGCTGAACCGATCTGGCTGCTCCATGGGCGTCATGTGGCCCGCGTCGCTGATCACCTCGAGACTGGAACCAGGTATCGCACCGGCCATCGCTTCGGCCACGGCGGGGGGGGTGACTCCATCCTGATCGCCAACGATGATCAACGTCGGCGCGGTGATGCTCCCAAGCATCTCGGTTCGATCCGCCCGCTGCTTCATCCCCTCCAGGGCTGCCACGATGGTCTCATACTCGGTGGATTCGATCATCTCACGCACGCCGGCACGAACTTCGACCGCGGAGTCTGGAGCCGTCAGCGCAACGGCCATGGCCCCGGCCAGGGCCTGGCGGCCATCGCTCACGAGGAACTCCTTGGCGGCATCTCGCTTCGCCTTGCCAGCATCGTCGTCGGCCTTGGCCTGGGTATCGGCGAGAACAAGCGAGCGGATCAATGACGGGTAGCGCTCCCACATGGCCAACGCCACGTATCCCCCCATCGAAAGCGCAACGACGTCGGCTTGCTCTTCCCCCAAGGCTGCGATGAACGCAGCCATGTCTTCGGCATGTATCTCCATGCTCAGGCTGTCGGCAACCTCCCCCTCGGACTTTCCCGAACCGCGCAGATCGACCGCAACGCAATGTCGGTGGTCGGCCAACCTTTCGAGTTGATGCCGCCACATGCGGGCATCGAGCGGGTAACCGTGGATGAACAGAGCGAGGGGTCCCGAACCCGACTCGCTATAGCTGAGCGAAACGTCGCCGACGTCGATGGATGGCATTCCGAGACTCTACGAGGTGCTGCGTGATGTTGACGACACCGCGGCGTCACCGAGACGTGACTCCCTAGACGCCAGGGTCCGGCCCGAAACCGAATTCCTCGGCTCGTGCCGAGTTGGGGCAAACAACTGGAATCGAATCGAATCGGCCGTAGAGCCTCTCACCCTGCGACTCCCACACTCCGAAAACCGAACCGGAAGCGGATGACGTCCACAGGCAAGTTGCCAGTAGGTCGGGGGATCTGACCAACTGAACACCCGCGACCGATACGTCTTCGGCTAGTGGCTCACCATCGTTGGCCACGATCGCGCTGCGCAGATCTGCTGCCGCCGCCACGTCATTGACGCCGTCGGTCAGACCACCGATGGACGCGAAGGCGGTCCCAGCCAGCAGGGCCACCAGGAAGATCGACACACCCAGCTCTACTGCCTTCACGCCACTGTCATCTTTGATAAGACGAATCATGTAGCGGCTATCGGGCGAATGGGAGCCGCCTTGACTGGTACTACTCACGGTGGGCTTGGCCAACCACAGTGAGCGAGGCGACTACTGTCCCGCCGGATGCTGTCCCGCCTCACCGTATTGGCCCTTTTGATCTTCACTGCTTGCGATCAAGCGTCCGCCCCCGAAATCACGGCCCAGACGACACCGGCGCCAAGCCAACCCGCCCTGGGCGAGGTGCGATCGGGCACCGTTATCGACGTCATCGACGGTGATTCCTTGCGGGTCGAGGTCGATGGTCAGGAAGTAGAAGTCCGCCTGATGGGAATCAATACGCCGGAGCGGGACGAGTGCGGTGGCGAACGGGCTACAACCGCCCTGCAAGACATGGCGCTTGGTCGAACGGTGACCATTAGCTGGGAGGAACTCGATCAGTTCGGGAGAGCTTTGGCCTATGTCGACGTAGGCGACGGTCTCGACGTGGCCGCCGCCCAGCTATCCACAGGCAACGCTGTGGCGTTTTCGATCGATCACCCTCGCTTCGAGCGATACGCCGAAGACGAGGCCGATGCCGTCTCATCCGCGCTTGGGATGTGGGCACCATCGTGCCAGCCGGCGTCTGACGCCTCGGTGCGGATCGCGGCATTGGTCTACGACCCCGCCGGACCCGACGGCGACAATCGCAACGGTGAGCAACTGGGCATTCGCAACGAAGGTGCTGCCGCTGTCGAGCTAACGGATTGGGTGCTTCGTGATGAGTCGACCCAATGGCGCTACCGCTTCCCGGTCGGGTTCACGCTTCAGCCGGGCGACGGAGTGGTGGTTCACACCGGGTGTGGCCGGGACAGCGCCGACGAGCTGTTCTGGTGCGCGGACGATCCCTTGTGGAACAACGGCGGCGACACAGCGCTGCTGCTGGATGCCGGCGGCAACGTTGTCGACCGGTGGGTCTATGGACCGAAGGGCTAGAAGCGCGCAGTCCTACAGCTTCTCGGCCACCGTCTTCATCTCCATGAACAACCGCAGATAGTCGGGACCACCGGCTTTGGAGTTAGACCCCGACATCTTGAAGCCGCCGAAGGGTTGTACACCGACGAAGGCGCCGGTGATCTTGCGATTCAAGTAGAGGTTGCCAACGTGGAGCCGCCGCTTGGCTTCGTCGAGCCGCGACCGATCGCCCGAGAACAGCCCCCCGGTGAGTCCGAATTCGGTTCCGTTGAAGATGTCGACAGCATGGTCGTAGTCGTTGGCACGGATCATCGACAGCACCGGTCCGAAGATCTCATGTTGAGCGAGACGAGCATCGGGCGGAACATCGGCGAAGACGGTCGGCTGGATGAACCACCCGCCGTCGAGGTCTATCGCCGAACCGCCCTGAACGAGCTTCGCCTGGGTCTTGCCTTGGTCGATCTCGTCGAGGATCATCTTGTGCTGGCCGGCGCTGATGACCGCTGTGACGGGGAAGTTCTCGGTGGCTGGCCCCACTTCGAGCTCTCCTGTCAAGGCCACCACTCGATCGACGATCTCGTCGTAGACGTCGCCGACCGCGATCGCTCGCGAGCAGGCAGAGCACTTCTGGCCCTGGAAGCCAAAGGCCGAGCGGACGATGCCCTCTGCGGCAGCGTCAAGGTCGGCGGTCTCGTCCACGATGATGGCGTCCTTGCCACCCATCTCCATGTAAGAGCGCTTCAACCAACTCTGGCCAGGATGGACCACGGCCGAACGTTGCGCGATGCGAAGACCGACCTCCTTCGATCCCGTGAAGTTGATGAACCGAGTCGTTGGGTGGTCGATCAACGTGTCGCCCACCTCTCCACCTGCACCTGGCAAGAAGTTGATCACCCCGGCCGGGATACCGGCTTCGGCAACGATCTCCATGAACTTGTAGGAGACCATCGGGGTGGCCGATGCCGGCTTCAGCACAACGGTGTTGCCTGCCGCCACGGGTCCCAGCGCCATGCCGGCGGGAATGGCCAGCGGGAAATTCCACGGCGGTATCGCAACGCCGGCTCCCATCGCCTGGAGCCGCGACTCGTTGACCTCGCCTTCCATTTGGTAGGTGGGCACCGGCTCGGCCAGGCGACGGGCCTGCACTGCGTAGTAGTCGGCGAAGTCGATCGCTTCTGCGACGTCCCCCTCGGCCTCGCCCCAGTTCTTGGAGGCTTCGTACGTTTGCCACGCTGCCAATTCGAATTTTCGCTCCGCCATGATGGCGGCCACCCTGGCAACAGCCTCGGCCCGCTCTGCCGCCGGAGTCTCAGACCATCCCGGATAGGCCTTCCAGGCGGCCGCCAGACCTTGCTCGGCTTGGTCGGGGCTCGCCTTGGACGCGGTACCGACGACCTCATCGGGTTTGGACGGATTGACGCTCGTGATGACATCGTCGGTGTCGATCTCCTCGCCTCCGATCACCAGCGGCGCGTGGGCACCGAGCTGGCTCGCCACTCCATTCAAGGCGAGCTCGTAGGCGGCGCGGCTGGCCGGGTCGGTGAAGTCCGAGTAGAGCGTTGGGCTGTAGTCGTTAGTCATGCTTCCTCCTGGAACTAACAGTAGGCCCACTTTCGGCACCGCCGCGGCCGCCACGCGGTCGATATGGTTAGCAACCCGGACGCGGTTGGAGGTCACAGTGTCAGAAGTCGTGTACCGATCCAAAGTGAAGGTCGAACGAGTCAGGGGCCCCATACGCAAGGCGTGGCTTCCCGGGCGCTCGGACAACATCACGTTCGGTGTCCATTCGAGGATCGCCGAGCATTACAAGACAGACATGGATGCCTACCCGCCCGATGCCACCACTATCGACTACCTGGTGTCGGCAGCCGCTGGCTGACTGACTGGAACCTTCGGAGGCGCGCTGGAGGCGCGTGGCATCAACGCAAGCAACGGAGACCTCACCTCGACAACGGTCGGGGAGGTCGAGCTGGAAGGAAAGGTCCTGGTAGTGAAACGGATTCACGTCACCTACCACTTGGCTGGCGCCAAGCACGAAGATCTCGAGACCATCGAGCGAGTCCACGGCTTCCATGCCGATAAGTGCCCGGTGGCTCGCTCGATCCGTGACGCCATCGATATCACTACCGAGTTCGAGCTGGTGGGCTAAGACCCCCCTCACCCCCCTACCCGCCAGATCGGAGCACCTCGAGGAACGCCTCGCCGTATGACTCCAGCTTCTTGGGCCCCACTCCGCTCACGTTGAGCAGCTCTGCTTCCGTGGTGGGGCGGGCCGCCACCATGGCCAAAAGGGCCGCGTCGCTGAACACGATGTACGCGGGGACTCCCTTGGCATCCGCCAGCTCACGCCGCACCGCTCGCAGGTCTTCGAAGAGCTGCGAGGTGCGGCCGTCGTCCATCCCCGGGGTCGTCGACGTATGGGCAACCTTCGGTTGAGCGGTAAGCCCCTCGAGCAGGTCAATGCCCGAGCACACATCGCACGCAGCTCCGCAGCGATCCAATTCCTCGCCAAAATAGGCGGCGATGGTCTGATGGCGGCACACGGCGCGGTCGGCCCAGTTGTACATGGCACGGATCTGGCGCCGGTGCGAATCTCCCACCTCATCGGATTCCATCATGCGTTCGAGGTTCACGACGTCCGCCCACGAATAGAAGAGAACGCAGTCGCTGTCTACACCGTCTCGGCCCGCTCTGCCGATCTCCTGATAGAAACCCTCGATCGACTTCGGCATGTCGCGATGGATCACGTAGCGAACGTTCGACTTGTCGATCCCCATCCCGAAGGCCACCGTGGCGCACACCACGTCGATCTCGTCACGGATGAAGGCATCCTGGGCCGCGGTGCGCTCTTCGGAGGTGAGACCGGCGTGATAGGGCAGCGCTTTGATGCCGAGGCTGTTGAGGTACTGGGCAGTCGACTCGGCCGCTGCCCGGGAAAGCGTGTAGACGATGCCGCTCTCGCCCTTGCGGGCAACGCACAGCTTGCCGATCGACTCCCGCACCTTGATGCGACGACCCTCGTGGTCACCCTTCTTGAACAGATGGACCTTGAGATTCGGGCGGAAGAACGATCCACGGAACTGGAGCGCATCGAAGAGGCCCAGCTGACTTTCGATGTCCCGGGTCACCTCTGCGGTTGCCGTGGCGGTGAGCGCCAGTACCGGCACGCCGAACCGCGACTTCAAACCGGCCAGCTTGCGGTAGGCCGGACGGAAGTCATGACCCCATTGCGATATGCAGTGCGCCTCGTCCACAGCGATCAGGCTCAGATCCATGTTCGTCAACGCAGACCCAACCGACGCCTCCAGGCCTTCCGGGGCGGCGTATACGAGCTCGTACTCGCCGTTTCGCATCCTGGCGATGCGCTCTTCCCGCTCACCGCCTTCCAGACTCGAGTTGAGGTAGGTGGCCCGCACACCCATCTCGTCGAGGGCGTCGACCTGGTCTTTCATCAGCGCTATGAGAGGCGAGATGACGAGGGAGGTACCGCCTAGAACGCGGGCCGCCAGCTGATAGGTGAGCGACTTGCCGGCGCCCGTTGGCATGATGCCGATGCAGTCTCGGCCCGAAACGGCTGCTTCGATGATCTCTCGCTGTCCTGGACGGAAGGACGAGTAGCCGAAGGTGTTGTTCAGTACCTCATCTACCTCGCCAAGCAAGGCGGAGTTGACGGCGGCGGCCTGTTCCTGCAGGGCCGAAACGGCTTGGGGTGAGAACGACTCCGGCTCGCGACGCCACCGATTTCGCAGGTGCGCCAACAGGTCGGCCGCTTTGGCGACGGAGTCGTCCTCCACCAGAGTGCTGAGACGGGTGATCTGGTCTGTGATCGCGGGTTCGCCCATGGCGGGCACAGTACGGCCGCGGTCTGACTCGGCGACGGCACTGAGGTTGGTTAAGTGCGAGGCGAAGACGGTCGGCCACCACCCGGTCATCTGAAGTCCGGCGACGCCAACTCTGGGAGCGGTAGCTTCGATGCCGTGCAACCGGATTCTTGGCGACCGACCCGGCTCAGCGTGGCGGCATGGGCAACGTATGACCTCGCCAACACGGTCTTCGCTCTTGGAGTTGGAGCGCTCTTCTTCGCAGATTGGCTCACCGAGAACGACACGCCGGACCTGGCTCTGGCTATCGCCATCGACGCCGCCATGGTGGTGGTCATCGTATTGGGGCCGTGGATCGGGGCCAGGAGCGATCACTTCGGCAAGCGGGTGCCATACCTGTTTCCGGCGACCCTGCTGGCCGTGATCCCCACATTCTTTCTCGCCTCGGTTGACGTTGGGCCGTCGCTCGTGCTCTTCTCCGTGGCACTTGTCGGCTTCAACCTGGGGTCGGTTATCTACGACGCGCTCTTGCCCGACGTCTCGACGCCGGAGAACCGCGGATTCGTATCTGGACTGGGAGTCGGCGTCGGCTACATGGGCTCTTTCATCGCAGTGGGCGTGGGAGCTGTGCTGCTCGATAGCCAGGGTTACACCGGGGTATTCAAGGCGATCGCGATCCTGTTCCTGTTGTTCGCCCTGCCCACGTTCCTCGTCGTACAGGAACGACCCCGCGGTCGCCGAAAAGGCCCAGCCCCGGCGGTGCTACAAAGCCTGTCGGGCTTGGTGGACTCCTGGCAAAGCGCCCGGCGCTACGACGACGTGGCCCGCTTTCTGGTTGGGCGGTTCCTCTACACCGACGCTGTCAACACATTGATAGGAGGTTTCCTGACGATCTTCGTCAAAGAAGAGCTCGACTTCACCACAGAAGAGGTCGAGGTCTTCCTCCTCATCTCGATCGTCGGAGCCATGGCGGGCGCGTTCTTCGCCGGACGGCTGGTCGACATCATCGGACCTCGTCGGGTGCTGTTGGTAACGCTCAACACCTGGATCCTCTCGATCGTGATCGGCATTCTGGCGGTGGTGTTGGATGTCCGCTCCGTCATATGGGTGTTGTCAGTCACCGGAGGGTTGGCGCTTGGGTCAACCTGGACAGCAGACCGAACCTTCATGGCAAGGATCAGCCCGCCGGAGCGGCTCGGCGAGTTCTACGGTCTCTATGCGACGGTCGGGAGGTTCGCGACCGTGCTTGGGCCGTTGTCGTGGGGCTTGGTGGTCACGGTGATGGGTCTGCCCCGCACGGTTGCCATGGGTGTCCTGGTGTTGTTCCTAATCGCATCACGGGTCGTCCTGGCTCCCGTCTCCGATCGAAGACGATCGTTTGGCCAATAGCGCGATCACTTCGTCGTTAGAGGTCTGACCGAAATCCTCGTACCACTCCCCTACCGACATGAACCGCGGCGGACGCAAAGGGCAAACCACCACATCAGCTTGATTCCCAAGACGTTCCAACGTCTCGGAGGCGCCGACCGGTGCGGCGCAAATGAGTGTTTTGGGCTGACGCCTCCGCGCCCATGACAACACCGCGCTCATGGTGGCGCCGGTGGCGACGCCATCGTCCACTACCACCACCACCCTGTCGCGCATCACTGGCTCCGGCCGATCAGCGCGGTAGAGAGCCATCCGCCGTTTGAGCTCCTCGAGCTCCCGCTCGATCTCTGCAGCTACGTATTGGGCGGTGGCGCCAAGGCGCTTCACAAGGAGCTCGTCCAACGAGGCGTTCCCGTCGGCGTCCACTGCCCCAATTGCCAGCTCGGGATTGAGCGGCGCCCCCAACTTGCGAGCCGTTGCCACATCGAGATCCCCATTGAGCGATTTGGACACCTGCGCCGCTACCACCACACCCCCGCGGGGGATGCCCAATACCAAAGCGTTGGAGTCGACCAAGTCGGTTAGCTCCGCGGCCAAGATATTTCCCGCTTCGACGCGGTCTCGATATCGCCTCACTCCCAAAGCGTACGCGTCGGTAGCCTTCGCTCATGAAACGGCTCCTGCTGGTTGTGAATCCGTCTGCCTCATCGTTCACCGGTGAGCGGTTACGGCGTGTCCAAGCTGGGATATCTGGGGTTCACGAGGTAACGACGGTATGGCCGGCCAGCCCAGAGGAATCAACCGAAGCGGCGGCGTTCGGGGCCAAAGAGGGATTCGATGTGGTGGTCGCCATGGGGGGCGACGGCACGGTTCATCACGTCGCGAACGGGTTAGTCGGCACGGAAAGCGCCCTAGGCATCGTGCCGTCGGGCACAACCAACGTCATCGGTCGCCTTCTCGGGATCAAGCGAAAGAACGCCGCTGCTGTCCTCGGCGTTGGCAACGAGAGGTCACTTCAAGTGGCCCGGGTGACAATCGATGGCTCGCCGCGGGCCAATTATGGGATCTTCGCGGTAGGTGCCGGCTACGACGCCGAGGTCCTACAGGCGGCAGATCGCCAGCCCGCCTCGAAGTTGTCCTTTGGATCGTTGCACTATGCCCGCAATGCCTTCAATGTCCTGTGGTCCGGTTTCCGCGATCGCCACCCAACATTGCGAGCCAAGGCTCATGGGCGCCACGCCGATGGCGTGGCGGTGTCGGTGCAAGTCCAGACCTCGTACTCGTACTTGGGGCCGCTTTCGCTTCCGCTAGGGCCAAAGCGATCGGAAGGCTTCACCGTCCTTACCGCCCGCAACCTCGACTTGTGGGCGGCGACGCGCCTCGGACTACGCATCGCCACCAGGCGCACGGCCGGGACGTCGAATGGTGAACTGTGGTCGGGGGTGGACGACTTGATGATCACAGCCGAACCAGACGCCCTGGTGCAGATCGATGGGGAGCTGATGGGCCGAGCGTCACTCATCACAGTCTCCCCCGCTTCGGAGGGGCTGACTGTGATCGCTCCACCCTTCAAGGTCTAATGTTCAGATATGGCCAACGACACCATCATCACCCGATTTCAGGACAGGGCGAGTAGGCACTCAGACGACGCCGTCTGGCACAAGTTCGCCAACGGATCATGGCAGGCGACAACTTGGTCACAGGCCAGGTCATGGGTTGAGGAGATCGCAGCAGGGCTCATGGCCCTTGGGGTCGAAAGCGGCGATCGCATAGGCCTGGTCGGGGCCAACGATCCAGCCTGGCTGGCGACCGACTACGGGATCCAACACAGCGGGGCGGTGGGGGTACCGCTGTACAACACCCTCTCCACCGACCAGACCAGCTACGTGCTTGGCCATGCTGGAACCCGAGCCCTCTTCGTCGACAACCAGGAGCAGCTCGACAAGGCATTGGCATCGAATATCCCCAACGTCTCCAAGATCATCGCTCATCACCTTGGCGATGCAGATCGCGGCAGGGTGCTTGGAACCGACCGGCTGCGCGAGATGGGGAGGCAATGGGCCGCAGACAACATCGGCGCGCTCACCGAGCGGATGAACAGCGTCACCGGCGACGACATCTTCTCGATCATCTACACCTCCGGAACCACGGGCCCGCCCAAGGGAACGGTGCTGACCCAGGCGAACATCGTGTGGACCCTCGACAGTGCTCTGGAGCGTCTCGGCCTCACCAACCCGGTGGAGCACGTGATCTCCTACCTGCCGCTCAGCCACATATTCGAGCGACTCACCACCAGTGGCGCCGGCCTCTCCAGCGCCAACAACCGCTTCGAGTACTACTTCGTCCCCGAGCTCCCGATGCTCCCCGATGCCCTCAAACACGCCCGTCCCACCTTCTTTGTCGGCGTGCCAAGGGTGTGGGAGAAATTCGAGGCGCGCATCAAGGCTGAGGTAGCCGAGACACCGAAGGTCCGCCAACGCCTCTTCAACTGGGCTACCACCGCCGGCATCGACGCCATTCGGATACGCGACGAGGGCGGGCGCTCTGGCCCTGGAACCTCACTTGGCGCGAAAGTGGCCGCCAAGGTCGTTGGCAAGAAGGTCTTCGGCGAGCTCGGCTTGGATCGCTGCCATTACGCGGTGTCGGGAGCAGCACCTCTGGCGCCCGACGTGCAGCGATTCTTCCAGGGCATTGGTTTGCCACTCCATCAAGGCTGGGGAATGACCGAGACCACGGCCGCATGCACCGTTCAGGGTCCGAGCGACCTCCACGTTGGCAGCGTCGGACAGCCGCTTGGCGGCGTGGAGCTGAAACTGGAGGACGACGGAGAGATCAAAGTGAAGGGTCCGAACATATTCCAGGGCTACTACGACCAGCCTGAACAAACCGAGGAAGCTCTTGGCAAGGATGGCTGGCTGTCTACCGGCGACATCGGAGAGCTCACCGCGGACGGTTCGGTTCGAATCGTCGACCGTAAGAAGGACATCATCATCACCGCCGGGGGCAAGAACATCGCTCCCCAAGAGATCGAGGCTCGGCTCAAGGCCGATGGTTTGATCGGCGAGGCCATCGTTATCGGCGACCAGAAGCCCTTCCTGGTGTCGCTCATATCACTTGACCCGGATGAGGTGCGGGCGTTCCTGCACCACCACGGAGTCGAACCGAAGACCGACGCCGAGCTCTACAAACACCCCATGGTCCTGGACCACACCGAGAAAGTGGTCGAAGGTGTTAACGCCCAGTTCTCTCGGGCAGAGAGCGTTCGTAAGTGGTCCATCATCGACGGCGGTTTCCCAGGGGAGGCGCTCACCCCGACGCTGAAGCTCAAGCGCAGCGTGGTGAACAGTCTGTTCTCCGACGAGATCGAGGCGCTCTACACCTAGCCGGCCTCCAGCCAGACACACCTAGCCGGCCTCCAGCCAGACACACCCAGCCGGCCTCCGCCGCCTGCGGCGGGTACTCCCCCCTAACGGGGGGAGAGACAATCGACTAAGTAGCTTCCGGCATCTGCTCTTTCGGCCGACCGGCGTGCAGAACCGACCCGGGGCCGCTGCCGGGGCCTTCTGATCTGTTCCATACCACCCGTTGCGGGAATGGGATATCGATCCCGCCAGCATCGAACGCAGGCTTGAGACGACCCCTGATCTCTCGGGCCGCCGCGAACTGCTCTCCCGGTTCGGTTTGAATCACCAAACGGATGGCTATCGCACTGGACCCGAACTCCTGCACACCCCAGATCTCTGGCTCGGAGATGATGGTGGCGTATTCGAGCCGCTCCTCCCACACCGAATCGGCCACTGACTTGATCACTTCGGCAGCGTGGCCAAGGTCGGTGTCATAGGCCACCTCGATGTCGAGCACGGCCCGCGACCACAGCTGACTCTTGTTGCCGATTCGGTGGAT
>JAOTWH010000036.1 GCA_029863035.1 Acidimicrobiia bacterium
GAATGACCCAACCCTCAGCGAATCATGAATATGGAGGTCCACCGTGACAGCACTGGCTACGCGACTGACTGGCACCGTTGACACAACACCCCCGGCTGATCGCCGGGCTGCTGGGAGGCGTGGTTCTGTTCTTCCTTGCCGCGTGCCTGCTCAACGATGTCATCCCGATCTGCCACTGGGTATTCAGGTGTGACCACCGGATGCACTGAGCGGACAAGGCTTACAGGCCCGACAAGAGAAAGACGGTGATCATGTTCCAGGTATCGATGCCAACCAGTTGCCCCCAATGTGGGTGCGCAGACGTGGAGCGCACGGGAAACATGCGGAGCAAGCGGTTCTTATGCCTCGAAGGGCACCAGTTCGAGGTTCCCAAGCGTCGGGGGATGTTGGCAAGACTCCGTAAGAAGCAGTCCGCTTAGCGCGATCAGGCCCTCCGACTCCTGTACTCCCACGAGTACTCGCCTACTTTGCCGCAGTATTTGCACTCGCTGGCCTCGAGGGGCACCCACTCTGCACAATCCGGGCACTCGACAAGCCCGGACTGACGTCTTGCGATTGGGCGGCAGATCGATGATCCAGGTAGACCGGCCCTGCTCGTGGAAGCTACGACCTACGGAAGTAGTACCCAGCTCCGAAGCCAGCGGCGACCGCAAGAATCAAGAAGATGGTGCCTGCATCCTCAACCGTGAAGTTGAGTACGACGAATATGATCGTGAGTAGGGTCAAAACGACGGCAAGAGCTCGGTTGTTCATACTGGTGCAGTATTGCAGTCCTATGGCTTGTGTTCTGGGCTGAGACGCTTTCTCAGGCATGTGAACCCGCTGGATATCCGGCATTCTGAGCGGCTCTTCTACTGCTTCCGCGACCTCAGGCGAGGTCATGCCCTGGTGTGTCAGGGTTGACGAATGTTCCTAGAGGACCCGTCGGTCGAGACCCGGCGGGTGGACGTAAGACGCCGGTTTCGACGAGCGGAAGGCTACGGAATCAAGTGTCGGCAGTGATCACCAGCTCTTTGCGTTGACGTGAGACTCGGGCGTCGCTGAAGCCGGCCCCGATGAGCCGTTCGGTGAGCGCCTCCGCTTCCGCCGTGGTGAGGCCGTGGCTACGACCGCTCTGCTGCTCCACCACGAGGAACCGACCGCCGGGTCTGAGCACCCGCAGGGCCTCGGTGATGCCGACGGATTGGTCGGACCAGTGATGGAACGCGTGGACCGTCCACACCCGATCGAAGCTAGCCGCGGCGAACGGTAGGGCTTCCGCTGATCCCACCTGATACTCGACGTTGGTTACATCTCCAGAACGTCGTGCAGCGATGTGGACCATTGCAGCAGAGTTGTCAACGCCGACGGCCCGCCGCACGAGCGGTGCGGCCATCCGAACTGCGGCACCCGGACCACAGCCGACGTCTAGCGTCACATGATCTCGGGCCAGCTCGGCGAGCTCGACCACCAGCCGGCTCGACTTCGGGTTGCGACTGAAAAGCGCATACAACTCGGCCGTGATCCTGGACCATGGGTTCACTTCTTTCATGCCACGATTGTGGTCCTTCTAGCTCGGCTTCTCTACCGCTTTCGCGACCTCAGGCGAGGTCACGCCGTGGTGTGTCAGGGTTCACGAATGTTCCTAGAGGACGCGAAGGGACCCCCGCCGGAGCAGGGTCCCGTTTCGAGCCACCGTGGGGCAGGCTCTCCTACCCTCACAGCTTCGACATCTAACCGGTGAAGTGGACTTTCCCGTCGTAATTCAGAAAGCCCAGCGGGCCCCACCAGCTTCCTTGGCCACGAAGATTCGAAAGATCACCCGTCCCGCTGAGAATCACCCAGCTCCCCGACCAGTCACCGCTGCCTGGCCCCGGCGGCCACGGCCCTGAACCGTTCGCTTTGATGACAAGAGTTCCTGCCTTGCCATCAACTTCTCCTGTGAAGTCCATCCGTCCCTGGTAGGTCCCATGCTTCTTGTGGGCCACCACCACGAACGCCTCGATACTGATGCCCTCAAGCCCCACAGGCGTCGGGTTAGCCCAGGTTCCCACGTCCCCGTTGGAGATGAAAACGTTCTGTCCGGCCACCTTGGTGGGCTCGGGATCGAAGTCATCAGGGACGTAAAACCAGGTACCCCCAACATCAATAGGCCGAGCCGCCGCCGCCGGTACCACCATGACCCCCATCACCAGAGCCATCAATACCAGGATCAGTAATAGTCGCTTCATTGTGTAACTCCTCCCCGTAGCGACTTGTGGTGAGGGTGGCAGGTCGGTTGGGGGTATTGCTAGAGGCGATTGACCACCTAGCGTTGCGCGGTCCTCCCAACGCTATGAGTGTGGACGCAAAGCGACCTCAGGCGAGGTCACGCCCTGGTGTGTCAGGAGATTCCAGATCGGCTCGCGATAATGGGGGCATGACTTCAACCCGAATCCGACGTAACCGCCCCAAGCCCCTTCAGGTGGTCCCCTCGCTGGTGCTGCCAGCCTTCCCCCCACCGCGTGACGAGTGGCTAGCGGAGACCATCGATGATTGGGAAGCCTTCTCAGGCTCTGAGGTGGCGTCCGTAATAGACCTGGCGGCCGATAGCCCTGCCCTGTACCGCTTGTTCGATCTCTACGACGAGCGGCAACGAGCAAGGCGCATCACATGGGGCGACCCGGTGGTGGAGGGTTCACACGGCCAGGTGATGCTCCATCCCCTGACGCGCAGGGTCGCGGCTATCAACAAGGAGCTGTTGGCCCTTGAAGACAGGTTCGGGATGAGTCCCAAGGCACGCTTGGCGCTTGGCATCGCCATCGGCGAGCGCGGTGGTTCGCTGGAAGCACTCAACGCCGCGTTCAGATCCGAAGCCGGTGAGTGATAGACGGATTTGGCATCGAATGGAAGGCTTAGGAATGGAATCGGGTCGGCACATGGCCTGCACCTGTAGCTCTGCGGATCACCCCCCTAGCTCAATCCCCAAGGTTGGGGATGACTCCAAGCCCCTACCGAATCACGCTATCCAAGCCCCTACCGAAACGCTCTTAGCGGATAGGGCACGGTAGGGATTTGCCGCCGACTCCGGTCTCGGTCGAGTCTCCCTGACTCCTCTCCCATCTTCCGGGACCGGAATCGGTCGGCATTGAATGGAAGACTCAGGAGGGGGAAGGGATAGTGCCGTCAGTCCCAGGTTGTCATGGCAGTAGCTCGAACCACCCCACACCCTGTGCGGCCAGCTCAAAGCCCAGTCGGGAACGTTTCGACGACGCGAACCCCTAGTTCCTCTTCGACGAGAGCAACAACAGGGTCTAAGTCCGAAGGTCCAACCTCTCCCCCAGGCCACCTATTCGACAGTCTGGACGAGGCCGCAGCCGACCGCCTCGACAAGGGGTTCCACGCCAGTGATGTGGACAGAATGTGGACACCTGGCCCCGCTGAGGTCATCACACTTGAGGCAACCAACTGAATCCCCTTACCAGGTAAGGAGAACCTTGGTGGAGGTGAGGGGATTTGAACCCCTGGCCTCTTCCGTGCGAGGGAAGCGCTCTGCCGGGCTGAGCTACACCCCCAGGGGAAGGCGATTGTAGTTAGCCGGCGACTACGCGGATATCTGCCTGCTCGGCCGCCTCGAGGGCCACCTCACCGCGCTGCTGAACGCGGGCCAGCGAGTGCTCCTTCACCTGGAGCAGCATCGCCACGTAGGCGGCCAGCAGGGCATCGGCGATGAGGTTGATCGACAACCAGGTCCAGCTACCTGTGACGATGGACACCGCCAGCGTGGCTACCGCAGCTGCCCCGAGGAACACCAAGATGTGGCGTCGACGGGCTCTCACCCGGCTGCGGTTGGCCGCGGTTTCGGCCGACACGGCTCGTACGGCTGCCAGTCGTGCCGTGGACCGCGCGAAATTCTCCGTGCTGTGGATGGGGGCTTCGCGACGTGAGGTAACGAACGAGGGGATCAGCAGTGCAGCCCATACACCCGCCAACAGGATGAAAAGGACGATCTCTATGGTCTCACTCCTCCGCTTCGCCCCAGAGCGTAGACCCTGCGACTTTTAATTACAAGTATGTGGTTTAGGCCACCGGGGATTCTTGCCCTCCAACCAGCCGATGGATATTAGGCAGGTGGCGCCACGCGATGACAGTGGCCATCAGGGCGGCCCAGACAAGCGACCAGCCTCGATGCCCGGTCAGAGCAAGGCCCGGCACCACGACGACCACCAGCGCCATCGAACCGACCGATGCCAAGCGAGTGGTCGCCACTATGGCACCCCAACCCACGCCGAGGCCGAGACCCAACAACGGCTCGAGCCACAGGATGGCTCCCAGCCCGGTGGCAACACCCTTACCCCCTTTGAATCCATGCCAAACCGGAAAACAATGTCCGACGACAGCCGCCAGACCTGCGGCGAAGCCGGCGGGCTCGCCGGCCCACAGGTCGCCAAGTGCCGCAGCACCCACCCCCTTGGCGATGTCGCCCGCCATGGTGGCCGCCGCTGCGCCCTTGCCCATGGTGCGAAAGACATTGGCGGTGCCTGGATTGCCGCTGCCCTCGGAATAGATGTCCACCCCTGCAAGCTTCGAGACGATCACCCCAAAATCGAGACTGCCCAGCAGGTACGCGACGACGAAGGCGGCGATGGCTTGAGGCTCCACAGCCAAAGAGTACGAGAAGAGCGGTCGGGTACCATCGGTCGCCATGACCTTCGAGCCCACCGAGAGGACTGAGATTCACCGACTGCCGGAAAACGGCCGTTTCGATCGCGCCTCGGCGTACTCCATCCTCGATGAGGCGTTCATATGCCACGTCGGCTTCGTGGACGATGGTCAGCCGTTCGTGATACCGACCATCCACGCCAGAGACGAAGACACGTTGCTGCTCCATGGCTCGGTAGCCAGCCGGATGCTTCGCAATCTGCGTGATGGCGGGCCATTGTGTGTCACAGTGACCTTGCTGGACGGCCTGGTCCTGGCTCGATCCGCGTTCGAGCACTCGATGAACTACCGCTCTGTTGTGATATTGGGAACTGCCACCGAAATCACGGACCCCGACGAAAAACTGAGGGCCATGGAGCTGCTCACCGAGCGCATCGTTGCGGGGCGATGGCCCGAGATCCGCCACCCCAACGAAGCCGAGTTCCGCAAGACCCGAATGTTGCGCCTGCCCCTGGAAGAGGCTTCGGTCAAGGTGCGCACCGGGCCGCCTGACGAAGAAGAGGAGGACTACGAGCTCGATGTGTGGGCGGGAGTGGTGCCCCTGATGCAAAAGGTGGGTAACCCTTTGGCTGATCCGTTGCTCAAAGCGGGTGTTGAGTTGCCGGCCTATCTGCAGCCCTATCGGCGCTGATTCGCCAGACCCCTACCAACTGCTGCGTCGCCCGAATACGTTCTCGACATGTACTGGTTTCGGCGCCCTCCCTACTTGCGATGGGCGGCGGGAGCGGCGGTTCTCGCGTTCGCCGCCGTCATCGAGCTGGCACCCCGGACCACGGAAGCCAGGCCGTTCGCGGTAACCGACCTCGGCCCAGGGCACGAGCTGGTCGAGTCCGACATCGAGTGGCGCCAGGTGGAGAAGGGCCTCCTTCCCCTCCCAGATCTAGCCGGAGTCACAGCCGTCAGCCTCGGGGCAGGAGAACCGATCTTGGCGTCGAGTCTGACCAAGACCGACCTGGTACCAGCGAGCTGGTGGTCAGTTCCGGTGCGCCTGCCTGAAGGCGTACTGGTCGGCACACCGGTGAAACTGATCGTGACGGACACCGGCCATGAAGCCGATGGGATGATCTCGGTCCCTCCGTCGGACGACCCGTTCGCCATCGACCCGACGGGGTTGGTTGCAGTGCCCGAAGCCGATGCTGGTCGCATTGCAGCGGCCGAGACCCGCCGCACCCTGACCATCCTGGTGGGAGGGGCCCGCCGGTAACCTCTGCGCGGTGTGGACCGCCGCCCTGTGGGGCCTAGTTCAAGGCCTCACCGAGTTCCTCCCGGTCTCGTCGAGTGGCCATCTGGTGTTGGTGCCTGCTGTGTTCGGCGCCGACCCCCCTTCGCTCGGCACCTCGGCCATTCTCCATCTGGGCACGTTGGCGGCCGTTGTCCTCTACTTCCGACGCGACCTGCTGCGGCTGACGCGCTTCAGGAGCGACGAGACGGCACGAAGGCTCGTGTGGCTACTCGCAATCGGCACGGTGCCGGCAGCCATAGCGGGGCTCCTCCTGGAGGACGCGCTCGACGAGTTCAACAGCGAGCCCCGCCTCGTGGCCATCGCGTTGATCTTCACCGGTGCAATGCTGGTGGCTTCCGGGGCCATCGTGCGAAGACAACGCACGATCGAACAAGCGAACCGCCGCGACGCGGTGTTGATCGGGCTGGCTCAGGCAACCGCCCTCATTCCTGGCATCTCCCGCTCCGGGATAACCATCACCGCTGGCCTGGGGCGTGGGCTTACGGCAACGGAGGCAGCTCGGTTCTCATTCCTGCTGGCTGTGCCCGTCATCGCCGGGGCCGGTCTGCTCGAAATGATCGACGCGATAGACCAAGGTTCGCTGACCGGGGAGCTGTGGGTGGGTGTGGGGGTGGCAGCCGTCAGCGGCTATCTGGCCATCGACATCCTTCTGCGGTTGTTGCGGAGAGCAGGCCTCGCCGGTTTCGGAGCTTATTGCCTGCTATTCGGTGTCTACGCCTTCGTCTTCGTGTAGTGCCCTGAGTCGCAAGTCATGCACAGAATCTTGCCGGCCCTCGACGCCCCTGACTACGTCCTCCGCCTCGACGCAGTTACCACTGCGCCTTCGTTGTGCGTCCTTGCCAGGAACGCCGACGCCTCGGCAATATCAGTACGAACTCACGACACAGGGCACTAGAAGACCGAGGTGCACCAAGGGGGCTCGTGCCAGCGGAACATGGCGGCGAGCAAGCGCAGCGACTCCTCCGAGCCGCGCAATCGACCTGCGAAGGCAAGCGCCGCCACCTCGGCGTCACCGAGGTAGAGCGAAGCCAGGTCGTTCGTCTCCAAGGTGACGTCTGCCTCGGCGTCGGTCGGCACGCAGTGAGCCTCCTGCGGCCCGCCCGATAGCTCGAACCGACCGCTCCTTTGCGGTAGAAACTCGTCTGTCACCTCAAGCACCAATCGCCCACTCTGGGGATAGCGCCGCGCTTCTAGGCAGGCCGGCACGTCCAGCAGGCGCAGCCACAGCGCCTCGGAGGAGCTGGTGACGATCCGCCGCGGGTCCTCGACCATCCAGCGCAACGGCTCGTCGATGGGCCGGATCGAAGCACTCACCGTGACGGTCAGATCCAGGTTGAGCACGAAGTTCCACAAAGCCCGGTAGGCGTCTTGGTCCAGCGTGATGAGCTCACCTACGAAGGCCTCGCCATCGTTGAAACCGTCGTCGGTCCAATTGGGCTTCTGGCGATAACGCAAATAGCCCTGGGATATGCCGTCGCGCTCGTACACCGCCCAGCGGTTGGCCGACCAGCCGCCCCGCGAGCCCTCATGATCTCGGAAGATCTCTAGCTCCCAGAAGTCTGCGTCGCGGCTGAACATGCCGGGTCGAATCGTCGCTTGCTCGTAAAGGGAAGGAAGCACCTTGCGAGCCTGGTCGAGATCAATGTGACGGATCTGGCCGCTGGGCGCAACCGGATCGATGAACTCGATCTTGGCTGTATCCATCTTGAGATGAAGGGCGCGGGTGGCCTGGCCGTAGCCGAATCGGCCGTAGATGGACGACTCCGAAGCCCACAGCGCCGACATCGGCTCTTGGTGCGCCGCGACATCGTCGAAGTGATGGCGGATCATGTCGGTAAGGGCGCCTTGGCGTCGATGAGTGGGGCTCACCGTTATCACCGTCAAACCACCGGCTGCCACCTCTCCCCCAGGGACTTGGAATCGCAATGTGAACGCGCCACCGGTGCCCACCACCTCGTCGCCGACGAACACGCCCATGGAACGATCCCACTCGAAATGCTTTCCTAAGACCTCTTTCCAATCGTCAGTGGGATCACTCTGGAAGGTTCTCGACAGCACCTCATTCCATTGATCGCGCTCGTCGGGCTCAACCTTGCGAACATCCATGGCGAAAAGATTACCGGACGGTCGGGTCCTAAGGTCCTACATCATGGACGAACACACCACGAAACGACTTCAGAACGACCTCATAGCCTGGTTGACCACCGTATCTCGGGGTGGGCAGCCACAGACCTCGCCCGTTTGGTTCCTGTTGGATGACGGCGCCATCTGGGTCTATTCCCTCCCCGACACCGCAAGAGTGCGCAATATCGAAGCCAACCCCAAGGTTTCGGTGAATCTCGACGGCAACGGCACGGGCGGGGACATCGTCACCATCGAGGGGCGCGCCTCGTTCGACCCTTCCGCCCCCGCCGCCTGGGAGGTGCCCGACTACGTCACCAAGTACACGGCTGAGATGGAAGCCAACGGTTGGACACCCGAGGTATTCAGCGACAAGTACCCGGTTGCCATCCGCATCGAGCCGCAGCGCTGGCGGGTCTGGTAATGCCTGCGACCACGCCCTGACCCCCGCTCTGTGGCGGTATGTAGGGTGACCGAATGGCCAGTGATGCGGTAGCCACGCAGCGGGGGCTCCAGGGCCTAACCGAGGACCAGGTGCGGGATCGGGTCAAGGCGGGCCTGGTCAACGATGTCCCAGACGCTCATGTTCGCACGGTTGGCGACATCGTTCGCGCCAATGTGGTCACCCGCTTCAACATCCTGCTCGGCATCTTGCTGGTCGTTGTGATCGCGGTGGCACCGGTCCAAGATGCCCTGTTCGGAGTCGTGCTGGTTGTCAACACGGTCATCGGCATCGTCCAGGAGTTGCGAGCCAAACGCACGCTCGACAAGTTGGCCTTGTTGAGCGCACCCAAGGCCCGGGTGCTCAGGGCGGGCAATGTGCAAGACATCGCAGTGAGCGGAGTCGTGCTCGACGACGTCCTTGAGCTGCGGCCTGGTGACCAGCTGGTGGTCGATGGAACGGTGTTGGCCGCCAACGGCATGGAGATAAACGAGTCCCTGCTAACCGGGGAGTCGGACCCCGTCCTCAAACAGCCAGGCGACTCTGTTCTCTCCGGAAGTTTCGTGGCCGCCGGCAGCGGACGAATGGCGGCCACCAAGGTGGGAAAAGACGCCTATGCGGTCACCCTGACGGCCGAGGCGAAGAAGTTCACGCTGGTCAAGTCCGAGTTGAGAGCGGGCATCGATGTGATTCTGGTTATCGTCAGTTGGGCCATCGTCCCAACGGTGGCCTTGCTGGTGTGGAGTCAGCTCGAGGCGACCAACAGCGTTAAAGAGGGCTTGCGTGGGGCGATCGCCGGCGCGGTTGGGATGGTGCCCCAAGGGCTGGTGCTGCTTACCTCGGTTGCCTTCGCGGTTGGTGTGGTGCGGCTGGGTCGACGCCAGGCTTTGGTGCAGGAGCTGCCCGCCATTGAGATCTTGGCGAGGGTCGACGTCGTCTGCTTTGACAAGACCGGCACCCTCACCGAAGGCCGATTGGTCGTTGAGGATCTGATACAGCTAGACCCCGCGGTCGACCCCAGGCCGGCCATCGCAGCGGTAGCGGCGTCTGACCCAGCACCCAATGCCACCTTGGCCGCCGTGGCGGAGGGGTTCCCGCCGGTCGGCGATTGGATCGCCACCAGCTCGGTTCCGTTCGCATCAGATCGAGGCTGGAGTGGCGCCACGTTCGAGAATGCAAGCACGTGGGTAGTCGGAGCTCCCGACGTCATCGGGCTGCTGCCAGGTGCCAGAGAGCGAGCCCAGCGTCTCGCGATGCAAGGCCACCGAGTGTTGGCGGTGGCCAGGACCAGTTCACCGCTACGGGGCACGACACTTCCCGACGGGCTGCAATCGGTGGCTCTGATCGTGCTTGGAGATCGCATTCGTGCCGACACCGTTGACACTCTCGCCTTCTTCGCCAGCCAGGGCGTGCAGGCGAAGGTCATTTCTGGAGATCACCCGGCGACCGTTGGCGCCATCGCCGCCCGAGCAGGCCTTCATGGAGCGGACTCGGCAGTGGATGGGCGCCATCTGCCCGAGAACGCAGCCGAGTTCTCCAACGCGATCGAATCCACCCATGTGTTCGGTCGAGTGAGCCCGCGCCAAAAGAGGCGAATGGTTCAGGCGCTGCAGGCGCGAGGCCACACCGTTGCTATGACCGGAGATGGAGTCAACGACGTACTCGCCCTCAAGGATGCCGACATCGGGGTCGCGATGGGCAGCGGCAGTTCGGCAACAAGAGCCGTGGCGCAAATCGTTCTGCTGGACGGCGCTTTCTCGTCACTTCCTGTCGTAGTGGCCGAGGGTCGGCGGGTCATCGCCAACATCGAAAGAGTTGCCAACCTCTTCGTCACCAAAACGGTGTACGCCATGGCTCTGGCGCTTGCTGTTGGTGTTGCGGGCTGGGCGTTTCCGTTCGTGCCGCGTCATCTGACTCTTGTGGGGACACTCACCATTGGTGCACCAGCGTTCGTCTTGGCACTGGCCCCATCGAACAGGCGAGCGAGGCCTGGGTTCGTGAAGCGAGTGTTGCGCTTTGCCATACCGACTGGCGCCCTGGCAGCGGCAGCAACGTTCACCGCTTACGGCCTAGCGGTCGATGAATCGCTGCCACTCATCCAGTCGCGCACCACCGCCACCATCGTGTTGGCCTCGATCGGCATGTTCGCCCTCATTGCCAACAGCCGGCCCCTCACAACTGGCACCAAATGGCTCATCGGTTCCATGATCGCGTTGTTGGTCGTCGTGTTGATCAGCCCTTGGTGGCGCGAGTTCTTCGAACTCGAGATGCCGCCACTGGTCGTTCTGCTGGCAGCCACCGGAATCGTCGGTCTTACCGGAGCCGTGATGTACGTGTCGCTGCGGACTCTCGGATGGTTACAGCACGTACCCGAGATACTCACGCCGGAAGTGGCGCGGGAAACGCTGGTGGCGTTGTCGGAGCGAGCCAAAGGCCTCGGTCAACGATTGCGGCGACGAGATCAGGACGACGGCAACACCAGCTCGAAGACAGACCAGCCATCTTCGTAGCGGTACTGGAGGTCCCCGTCCATGAGACGCGCCAACTGGCGCGACACCGTCAAGCCCAACCCGACCGAGGCCGGCACCCCCTCGACGCGGTTGGCCTGGAAATACGGCTCGAAGATGCGATCGCGGTCACGTAGCGGGACCCCTTCGCCGTTGTCCCTCACGCACAGCCTCACTTCACGTTCACCCTCGATGGTCTCGACGGCGATGAGTTCGCCTCCATAGCGCTGGGCATTAGTCAACAGATTGCGAACGATCTGTCGGAGCCTGATCGGATCCGCGTAGGCCTTAGCTGGACTTCCTTTGATGCTGACGCGCTCGGCTTCCGAGGCAGGCCACGGCGCCAGCACGAAATCAACCTGCTCCCGAAGCTCCACCGCTTCCGGCGAGATAGCAACCGAGTCCAGATCGCTTCGGGCCGCCACCAAGAGATCCTCGACGAGGTCGGCGACCTCGATAGATTGCTCGGCGATCAATTGCACGAACCCCTCGAGCTCTTGGCGATCGAAGTGATGCAGACCGTCGCGCAGCTCTTCGGCGAATCCGACGACCGCAGTCAGGGGAGTTCGCAGTTCGTGGCTAACTCCCGCAACGAATTGATCTTTGGTGCGCAATAACTTCTCGAGCTGTTCGGTGGCGAGCTTTCGCTCGGTGACGTCATTTGCTACGCCAATGACACCTGCCACCTGGTTCTCCTCCCACAGCGGCGACAACCTGGTGTCGAATACCCGCCCAGCTACATCAATGGCGGTGGTGAACGCCTCGCCGGACAACACCCGGCGCACGCTACGGATCATGTCTGGTGACTCGCGGAACAGCTCGAAGGCCGACCGGCCCATCACCTTGCCCGGGGTCAAACCAAGCGCGGCCAGGGCCTGGCCCTCTGCCAGGGTGAACACGCCGTGCTGGTCGAGTGCGAACAGCAGGATCGGGGCCGCCGACACCACCGCCCGCAGCCGTTCCTCGATTCGCTCCAACGCCAGTTCTGCAGCCCGGTGTTGAGTGATATCGGCAACCGCCAGCGTCACCCTCGAAAGGTCGCGCACGCCCTCGACGCTTGGCGCCACCCAATGCATGATCCCCTCGATGCGCCGCCCCCTCAGCGTGACGGCGTCGACGTCGGCTTTGGTGCGGTCGAGATCATTCCAGATTGCCTCGAACTGAGAGATGACAGCGTGGCGGGTCCTCTCACTCGCCAGCTGCAGGCTGAATCCGGCCGGGAGCTTCTCTGCGGAGTCGGTCTCAAGCAGATGAACGGCGGCGTCGTTCACATCTCGCATCTTCACCAGGCTCAACCCCAGGCTCACCAGGTCGGGTCGAAATCGCAGATGGTCCCCCAGGTCGATCACACCGGTGGATCGGATCCCGTCTAGCCACTCAGCGACCGGCCCGTAGTCGCACTCCCAGGTGGGAATCGGCGAGTTCTTGAACAGGTTGCGGTAGTGCTCCTCGTTATGCCGCAGGCTCACCTCCGTCGCCACCCGGCTGGTGATGTCCTGGAAGTTGGCAAACAGATACAAGGGGTCTCCCTGGCTGTCGGTAATGACTGCCATACCCAACAGGACCCAAACGACTTGGCCCTGGGTAGTCATGCAGCGAACCTCTTCCTGGAAGCTCCAGATATCTGCCGCGATGAGTTGGCTGGTGAGCAGGCTCACCCGGTCTCGGTCTTCGTCATGAATGAAGTCGGTCCATTGGCTGTCCGCCAGGTCCTTCGCTCGGGAGCCGAGCAGGTCGGCTAGACCTTGGTTGGCAGTCTCGATCTCACCGTCCAGGCCCATGATGGCCATGCCGATGGAGGCCGTATCGAAGGCCACGGCGAACCTCCCCTCAACCCGCTTCAGCTCTGTCTCGAGCTGATGTCGCGCCTCCTCCAATCGCTCTGAGCTGGAGCGCAATCCCCAAACCAGATATCCAGACGACGCCACCAGGGCCAGACGAATTATCCCGGTCAACCAGGACATCTCGTTGGTCGGTGCAAAACCAAGCGACAGGTAGCCGAGCGATGCAACCGGGAGATAGGCCCACGACCATCGCTCGGAGATGACCGCTGGGTAGAAGAGGGCGCCAACCGCCAACCAGACGGTCATGGTCGAACCGATGCCACCACTGAGGTACGCGGTAGAGAACCCCACCAGGGCAACAGTCAGAATGCGAACCAACACCATGACCCTTGTCCTGAGCCCGGCCAGTCCAGTCACCCCAAGACCAAGTAGAGCCGCCGCCATAGCCCAAAAGCCAGGCCACACGCCGTCGGTCAGGGCGAGAACGATCAAGGCGTGGGTCGCAGTGACAACGGCGATAGCCGGCTCGGCGCGGACCAACCTCTCTCGTGGAATCGTGACGATTGCAGGTAACTGGATGACGTTCCTCCGGACGCGCCGGGACGGTTTACCCAGTATCCATCGGCAGTTATCGGTACCTGCTGTAGAACTAGCGGGGAGGCATGCGCCCCGCCCCATCGAGGCGCACAACCTCGCCGTTGAGAAGTGTGTTCTCCATGAACTGCGTCACCAACAACGCGAATGCACCAGGATCACCCAACCCGGGGGGAAACTGACTAATCGCTCCGAGGCGCTCCTTGAGGTCGTCGGGCGCGTTAGCCAACAGGGGAGTGTCCATGATGCCGGGAGCGATGGTCATCACTCGAATGCCGAGCGACGCTACGTCTCTCGCCATTGGCACCGTGAGCCCGACGATGCCGCCCTTAGAGGCGGAATAGGCGGCTTGGCCGATCTGTCCTTCGAACGCAGCAACGGACGCCACCGTTACCACGAGACCGCGCTCGCCGTTGGCGCCTGGCTCATTGCGAGACATCTGTACTATCACATGGCGGGCACTGTCGAACATTCCTATGAGGTTGATCTCGATGGTGAGGCGGAACAGATCCAGTGGAAACGGGTCGCCGTCCTTGGTGATCATGCGATGGGCCGGAGCTATTCCGGCAGCCAGCAGCGCAGCATCGATCTGGCCCAACGCCTCTGCCGCCCCGCCAACCGCTTCCTCTACTTCTTCGGGAACTGTGACATCGACGGGGATGAAATGAGCTGCTTCGCCCAATTCCTCGGCGAGTTGCGGTCCTTTTGGCCCGGGGAGATCGAGCAAAGCCACTCGACCGCCTTTGGCCACAACGAGCCGAGCCGTGGCCTCACCGAGACCGGAGGCACCGCCAGTGATTAGGACACCTGAATTCTCTACCTTCATAACTGCGACGCTAGTCGTGTTGTTCTGCGCGCTGGAGCTGCCGGTCGCTCGCAAAGCGTTCGACGCCGCCGACTAAGCCTGGCCTCCGATGTCGAGGCCGTAGGCCTCGTAGACCAGATCCGAACCCCGCTGCCGGTGGCGGCTCAGCTCCTGGATCAACTCCAGAGAGGCCTCCCGGAGGGCCCGTACGGCATCGACATCCCGGTCCAAGCCAAAGCTGCGAGTCAATTCCAGTACCTCGCCGAATGCGACGGTGAGCCGGCGGTGATCGGCAAAGAGGTCTTCGACATGACTGGCGAGACGCGGGGTGTCCTGCAGGATCTGGGCGATTATGCCCTGGTCGCTCTCGACCTCGCGAATATGGTCATCGAGGGCCAGCTCAAGCGCTCGTAGGTGACGGGCGAGGTCTTCGACCCACGACGGAGCAACCCAGGGCGAAGTGAGCGCGGCCTCGAACTCGACCATCGCCTCGTGCAGCGCCTTCCGCTTCCGCCGGGCGACCTCAATCGCGGCCCGGCCGGTAATCACATCAGACATGGTCTCTCCACCTACGTGAGGAACGCCAAACGCAGGTCTTTCCTCATCATTGTGATGGAAGCTCAC